>JAPPDN010000560.1:0-3047 GCA_028824575.1 Candidatus Poribacteria bacterium
CGGCGCGGGCGACGCCGTTACCTTCTCCAGCGGTTTACAGGATACCACACTACATGTCAATAAAGATCGGAAGACCCGAAACGACAACGCAGGTGCCGAACCGACGCTCTTATGTAATCCGACAGGAAGTGTCTTCTTCATCGCCTTTGATCTATTCGATGCATTTGAAGATATGGGGATCCGAGAACCGACACAGGTCTTAGAAGCAGCGATAACCCTGCATGTCCAGAAGTGTCAGACAGACACCGCACAGACTGTCCTCTTCCGCCGTGTCCTGCTCCCGTGGAAAGAAGGCAGAGGGACATCAACGCGTGCAGAAGATAACGAACTCACCTACAACAGCGCACTGCATCGCAACCTCCCATGGAATAAGCGTCCCGCGCAAGCGATGCTATCAGGTATAGACGGCGATACCGAAAGCGACTACAACGGTTCCGAGGATGTCGCCCACCGCATTGATGGCACAAGCGAAATTCAAGGCGCAGGCAAACATTATACCATTAAAAGCGAACGCCTCACCGAAGCCGTCCGCTTTTGGGTCGCAAACCCCGACTACAACTACGGTTACCTCTTCGCCTTACAGGATGGCAATGCCCCCATCATATTCTCCTCAAAAGAAGCAACCGACGAAACCCTCCGTCCAATCCTAACAATCCGCTACCAGACACAATCTGGCGAAGAAACCGCCACACCTCACTAATACCATTTCTGGTAATAAATATCTTTAAAGTCCCCTATCCCCCTGATAAAGGGGTGTTTTTGCTGGAGTGTTTCTTGCGATCTACATTCTAACCGCACTATAGGTGTCAATTTAGAGCATAATATGTAATCCTAATTACGACTCACAGGTTTTGAAAGTTCCCATAAGGCACTTCAGGCTCCCTTGCCACCCCGTAGGTCGGAGCTTGCGCTCGAATTTCCTATAAAATCTTTACACCTCCCAAAAAACACCCAATATTTAACTACGCACATTTTTCGCCACCTATACAATTTTGCACCTAAATGAAGCAATTTTTTCGTAGTGATAGGACGAAAAGGATCGCAAGTAGATTTCCTTATGCTTCAGCAGCTTTTCTTTGGGCAAAGACAAACGCTGATACTCTTTATTAATAAACATAGTGCGTGCGTGTGTTTTAAACGCGTTAGTGTGGCAAGTGTGCTTGATACTTTAGCCGTTTTTCTACAAATATTAAGTCTTATTAAGAGAATTGGCACAAGATTTGCTGATGATAACTGGCAACATGATTCGGTTTTGAACAGAATTTTCATCAGAAACTAAGGAGTGAATATGGACTTAACACTTGCCATAATTCTTATAAGTTTGTTTGGAGGTTTGTCAGTTTTTCTATTTCTACGGTGGTCTTTACTCAATTCAGAGAATGCGCATCTCACGCGTAGGTTGGGCACGTCAAACCAGGAGAATGAGCAACTATCAAATGATTTAAAACAGTCGAATGAAGAAAGAGAACATCTCTCCGAGGTATTGGAACAAGAGCGGCAACTTAACGAGAGGCTATCTAACGAACTGGAGCAGGAGCGGCAACTTAGCGAACGCCTATCTAACGAACTGGAACAAGAGCGGCAACTTAGCGAGAGGCTATCTAATGAACTGGAGCAGGAGCGGCAACTTAACGAGAGGCTATCTAACGAACTGGAGCAAGAGCGGCAACTTAACGAACGCCTATCGGAAAATTTAAAGGAGGTAGTTGAGAGTAACAAGAATGCGCTGTGGCTTATTTGTTTGTCAGAGTTATCATTACATCTCTGCCTTGCCGTAATCTACGATGAGCAACGAAGGTTCAATCATTTGTTGGAAGTATATAAGGAACTTGTTGCCAAAGTAGAAAGAGCCACCAACCGGCGGCGATTGAGAATGGGGCTAAAAGCACTTTTAGCTTTTGTGCCACTCGGCTCTCTTCTGGATTTATTAGGTGATGGTTTAGAAATGATGGCAGAGGCAATTGATGATATAGGTGAAGTAGCAGAAGAGGTAGACAATTCTGTAGAATTGGAGGGCTCAATGGAGATTGAGGATGATGTAATAAAGCTGCCCGCATCACTCAGCAGAGCTAAAGACCTTTTAGGATTGTTATCTGAACAATCTGAGGAGCCAGATGTTAAGGAACTCGACCTCACTCGGCTTAGAAATTCCGTGAACCCGCTTATTCAGCGTATTAAGGAATTTATAGAATCGCTGACAGGAGACCAACGTCAAGAAGTAATTGCCCGCATTATTGCCAACTTTGAGGAATTCGGTATTAAGGATTACCGTTACGACGAAACTACGAAGACGCTTCAAGAGAATCTCCCGCACTCTGAATAGGAAAATCAGAACCTATACCATTTAGACAGTCCTGACTATACGGTATTGTTTTTAAAAAAGGCCCTTTCTTATAAATGGGTTTTGCTATATCCGATTATCTAGAGTGTAATTTGTCAGAGGACCTGATCCCAACAGCGCAGCGATATAGCATATATCCTGCGCTAAAATTCTATAATAGCAACATGCCGTGTCCTCATTTCACACATACGCCCGCAAATGCACCAAAGTTCGCGCCACCGCGCCCAAATTCTCCGCAATCAACTGCTTCCCAATATCGCCTGCTATCGTCCGCGCATCCGCATCGTCTAACCACACCGTGATAGCGTCTGCCAACGCTTGCGCAGTCCGAACCAATTTCGCACCCCCACGATCCACAAGCAGAGATGCCTCGTGGGCATTCTGGATCATCGGACCAAAAATTACAGGCTTCGCCATCGCAGCCGGTTCCATCACATTGTGAACACTCCCACGGAAACTCCCACCGACAAACGCTATATCTGCCAACCTATATAACTTCGCAAGAAGTCCCACACTATCAACGACAAGGACATCCACTGTCGACAAATCCACTTCAGGCGTAAGTTCAGAAAAACAGAGATGCTTCAATCGCTCGCGCATTAAATACCCTCGAATTTCCTTGATCCGTTCAGGGGTCGGTTCATGCGGAACCAGAATTAGATGCGGATAATTATCTGGTCTGTTTTCCCGCAACAACTGATATTCA
>JAPPDN010000560.1:3057-4889 GCA_028824575.1 Candidatus Poribacteria bacterium
AGGCAGCAGCACCCTCTCATCCTCTGTGTATGTGCTGCCAGCGATGAGGATAGGACGCTTTAAGCTTCCCTGTCCCAGAAAAAATTCGGCATCAGATCCAACAGAGACCGCCCGTCGGTAAACCTGCTCATAGCGCGTATCTCCGGTAACAACAACCTCGTGTTCCGATGAACAGAGCTCTTGAAAACGCCCCGCATCCGCTTCTGAAATCGCACAATGCACGCGGATATACCGGTGCACACTCCGAAAAAACGGTTTCGCAAAGCGCGACAACCGTTTCGATTCAGCGTGTAGCGTTCCGGCGACCACGATAATCGGAATCCCGTATTTAGAGGCTTTCCAGACAAGGTTGGGCCAAATGTCGAATTTGGAAAAAACTATTAACGAAGGTTCAATCAGTTGTATCAAGCGTTCAGCGTTACGTGGCGTGTCTAAAGGGAGATAGACAGCCGCATCAGCATAAGGGTAAGATTGAGCATTCGGCGCAACGGAGGGTGAGAAGAAGGTTAAGACAATTCGGGTCTCAGCATAAATCGCTTCGATGAGCGGTTTCGCCTGTTCAAACTCGCCGACAGAGGTAAAATGGAACCAGGCAGTTTTTTCTAAATGTCGAGCCGTCTGGAGTCGGTTTGCCAGTTCTGAAAATACACCTTTCCGCCCTTTAATCCCCTCTCGAATCTTAGGGTTGCAGCACCGCGCGCAATGAAAACCAACGAACATCGTAGGGACAGCGAACACATTATAGACGAGTTGCCAAAACATAGCGGCACATAGGACGGAGATAAGAAAATGGAAGGGTAGAAGAAAACTTTAATTCCCAACCTTCCAACCTTCCAACCTTCCAATCTTCCAACCTTCCATTCCGAGCGGTAGGGCTTACAATACGTCTAAGATTTTCTTCTTCAGGGCATCTTTCGGCATCGCACCAACAATCTGTCCCGCAACTTTGCCGTCTTTGAACACAAGCAGGGTCGGAATGCTCCGAACGCCGTACTGCATCGCGGTTTGACGGTTGTCATCGACATTGACTTTTCCAACTTTGAAAACTTCCGAATTTTCCTCGGCGAGTTCTTCCAAGATCGGCGCAATCATTTTGCACGGACCGCACCACTCCGCCCAAAAGTCAACAACAATCGGTGTATCCGATGTAAGCACCATTCCTTCAAACGTATCGTCACTAATTTCAAACGTATTCGCAGCCATGATAGCTCCTTTTTGTTTTCAGTAGACAAACTGCCTCTTTATAATATTATGTTTCAGCAAACTCTCTTATGAGTGCATCAAGACATTAATATAATACCCTATTTAAAGAGAAATTGCCAATCAATTTTCCAACCGTACTAAGAAATTGATTTTTATTTTTCGCACCGACGGAGCCATACAGGCATCTGTTACAAGAGAGGTAGCGATAATCGTAGCACGTCTTAACTGACAACTGACAACTGATAACTGATAACTATTTTCTTTTTCGCTTGATAAAAAATGCGAAATATGATATATTGATGAAAAATGTGAAATAACTAAGGGTCTAACTAACGCTATAACCTTGATCTGAAATTGTTAGGACTTACGCATTTCCTCTTAAAGTCCCCCTGATAAGGGGGATTTAGGGGGTTTAAAGGACAGAAATTACCTTTTTTTCCGTCTAAACGTCCGATATTTACTCAATGTGCGTAAGTCCTGTTTATAATTGAAGGAGGCACCGCATGCCTGATAAAGAAAAAAAGCAGGGCACGAACATCTCGCGCCGGAGCTTCTTAAAGGGTGTAGGCACCGGCACCGTCGCTGCAACCGTCGCCCCGAGCGTCTTAATCGCTGGTGAAAAAGCCGCT
>JAPPDN010000560.1:4899-5195 GCA_028824575.1 Candidatus Poribacteria bacterium
AGTTGAATTGTCGCGCTCGCGACAATTCAACTCAATATCAACGGGAAACCTTATCAAGTTGAAGTTGAAGCGCGGACAACCCTCTTGACCGTTTTGCGCGACGGAATTGATACGAGCGGGAACAATGTTGACTTAACCGGTGCCAAACTCATTTGTGACCGCGGTGAATGTGGCGGCTGCACCGTCATGGCAGAGGGAAAACCCGTCTACGCCTGCATGATGCTTGCAATGGATGCACAAGACAAGCAGATAACGACGGTTGAAGGGTTAGCCGACGGCGACGACCTGCACCCTGT
>JAPPDN010000388.1 GCA_028824575.1 Candidatus Poribacteria bacterium
GTACCACCAATTCAAAGAACTCGCTGACATCGACATCACACAAGAACCGATGGAAGTCGGTCCGACGACGCACTACATCATGGGCGGTATCCGCGTCGATGCAGACTCACAGATGACAGCGGTTCCAGGACTTTTCGCTGCGGGTGAATGTGCTGCCGGCTTACACGGTGCGAACAGACTTGGCGGTAATTCGCTATCTGATCTACTCGTTTTCGGTAAGCGTGCTGGCGAATACGCTGCGCAGTTTGCAATGGAAAATGAAGCAGTCCCACTTGATGCAGCAGAAATTGATACAATCGCTGGGCATACACTAAAACCGTTTGAGAATCCGCCAAACGATGGCAATGGTGACCAATTGGGGCCTTATGATATTCAGGCACAACTCCAAGAAAAAATGCAGGAACTCGTAGGCATTGCCCGAAGCCAAGAGAGTCTCACACAAGCCTTGGCGGAGATCCAAGACCTACGCGAAAAAGCGGAGATTGTCCACGCTATCGGCAATCGAGAATACAATGCTGGATGGCATACTGCACTTGATCTCGACTGTTTGCTCACGGTCTCCGAAGCGATTGCGCTTGCGGCGTTAGAACGCAGGGCAAGCATCGGTGCACATTCACGAGACGACCACCCGGAGAAAGAGGAACCGGGTGCAGGCAAATATAACACGATCATCAAGAAAACAGATGATGGCACAATGGAGATCTACCGACAATCGGTTGACGAACTCCGAGCGGATCTGCAAGAAATCATAGACGAGGTGGGATAAATAGTTTTCGGTTATCAGTTATCAGTTGTTGGTTAAAGAGGTTTCTGATGACGATAACCTAAACGGGAAAGGGAGGAAAGTAGTTGATGATTGTCAGGGGATGGTCGCGTCACAGCAGACGTAACCGATAACCGACAACCGACAACCGATAACTATTATGGCGAAAGCAACTTTTAGAATCTGGCGCGGCAATGCAGATGGAGCCGAATTTGTCAATTACGACACTGAGGTTTCCGAAGGCATGGTGGTTTTAGATGCCGTCCACCGTATCCAAGCCGAACAAGCAAACGATATGGCTGTCCGATGGAACTGCAAGGCGGGGAAATGCGGCTCCTGTTCCGCCGAAGTCAATGGGCAACCGAAATTGATGTGCATGACGCGCCTCAATGACCTACCGCTCGACGAACCCGTTACAGTTGAACCCATGCGCGCCTTCCCGCTCATCAAAGACCTCGTTACAGACGTGTCGTGGAACTTCAAAGTCAAAGAGAAGATGAAACCTTTTACGCCACGTCCACCCGATGCTGAAGACGGTACTTGGCGGATGGAACAGGAAGATATCGACCATGTCCAAGAATTTCGGAAGTGCATCGAATGTTTCCTTTGCCAAGATGTCTGCCATGTCCTTCGCGAACACGATCTTCACGACGAATTCATTGGACCGAGATTCTTTGTTTATGCTGCATCTTTGGAGATGCATCCGATTGATACCGAAAACCGGTTGGAAGAACTGAAGGATTCAGACGGCATCGGGTACTGCAATATCACGAAGTGTTGTACGAAGGTCTGTCCAGAGCACATCACAATTACGGATAATGCTATCATTCCGCTCAAAGAACGCGTGGTTGACGAGTTCTACGATCCGATCAAAAAACTCTTCCGCGTCTTTAGCCGTTGACAGTTACCGTTGCCATGGTAACATTTTTTTTACAGCGAAACATCAGATAAAAACGCTTACGAACCCATACAGTGACTGGGTTCTCAACCATATCTGGAAAATCACCAAAAAACGAAAAAAGTTACCATTTGGTAACTTTTTAAGAAGATTGGTAACTTTTTTAGCACAAAATTTCTCTTGACACATATAATTCGGAGATGTTAGAATCATGGGAACCAGCAAGAATGATATTTTAAGAGTCGGCGTGATTGGACCCGGTGGCGCAGGACGTGGTAACACACTCGGCTTCGCAACACACCCCGACGCCGAAGTTGTCGCCGCAGCCGACACACATGAAGGCAGTTTAGACGCTTTAGAGAATGCACTCCAAGAACGGGTTGATGGCTACGAAGCGAACAGTCTTAACCGGTACCTCGGTGAACATGAATTCATTGAGATGCTGAATCACGAAGATCTGGATATTGTCGGCGTTTTCTCACCACACTCCCTGCACGATATTCATGTGAAATACGCACTTCGTGCCGGTTGCCATGTCATCGTCGAAAAACCGATGGCGAACATCGTCGGCGATGCGATCTCCATTACCAAAATTGCGATGGGCAGTGGGCTACACCTTGTTGGCGGGTATCAACGCCATTACGAAGATACCTATATGGCAGGTAGGCGTGCAATCGCTGAAGGACGCATCGGCAACCTACAGAAGTTTGAGGTTTACATGGCACAACGGTGGGGTGCGGGTGGATGGCGAGGGGATCCCCGCTTCTCCGGTGGCGGTCAACCGAACGACTCTGGTAGCCATCTCCAAGATATATTCCTGTGGATGACCGGTGCATTGCCGAGTGAAGTCTATGGAACAACCGACATGAAGTTTGAGGACGACGACGGAAACCTCGTCCCGAAGTTCGTCGAAATTAATTCCTATTCCGATGTAACCTTAGATAACGGTGCTGAAGGGACAATCACTATCCTCGGTAACACGCGCGTCGGGTTTGAAGAATGGGTAATTCTTGAAGGTGACGAAGGTACGATTGAAATCAAAAACGGGATTCGGTACACACCCAAGGGCGGCGAAGCAGAACCCCTTACTTACCCGCGCCCGGAAGGATACCCGCGCAACAAAGTCGATCAACTCGTTGGCTTAGTGAAAGGCAACTACGAGGCAAACTATACCTCCGGCATCAACGGCGTACGCACCAGTTGGTTGACAAATTCAGTTCTTGAAGCGGGTAGGGGTCCCGACGCGAAAAATAGAGTAGATTGCGACGAACTCATCGAAAGAGAAGGGTACACCCGGCAAGAAGTCTTAGCACTAATTGATGAAAGCGCGTCCAAATCGTACTACTAAGGTAACCTAAGTTGCCACGTTATTATGAAATAAACAAGAATTAGAGAGCAGGACACCATAAAATACCAGAATTAGAGAAAATTCTGACATTTCCAATCCAATCAAAATGGTGTATGTTTGTCTAAAATCTTGTAAGTAACAACTTGGGTTAAAGTAGGGTTGTCTACTCCGATGGATTCGCTATGAAGAAAGGAGAAAAACCGTGAAATTTCTGGCACAACTTGCTGTTAAAAGTATGAAGTGTTTCGCATTTACGGCTGTTATATTGGTAGTAGCATCGCAAATCGGATGCTTACCTGGAAGTGCCTTAAGCAAGGCAGAAACACTGGCAGCAAACAAAGATTACTATGGTGCGATTGAGGCTTACCAAAGTATTGTAGATACCCAACCCGGCACACCGGAAGCACTTCAAGCACAACTCGCTATAGGTAAACTGTCTATTAAACAGATGAACCGACCGGCAGAAGGTATCAAAGCCTACGAAGCAGTTATCGCTGCTGCCCCCAAAAGTGACGAAGCCGCCGAAGCGTACTATGAACTTGGCATGCACTATTACAGAGAAAAGGATTATAAAGCCTCACAAACGCAATTCGACGCAATCGTCAATAATTTCCCACAATTGGAATTAAGCCACAATGCGCATCTAATGTTGGCGAAAAGTTTTGAGGAAAGCAAGAACTTTGAGCAAGCGGCAGAGGCTTTTGATAGTTTCGCGAATCGCAATCCGAGAAGCAAGCGAGCAGCATTGGCACTTGAGAATAAGGCACGCATTCAACGCCAACACCTCGATGACGAAGAGGAAGCGAAACGCACCAACCAATTACTCGTTAAGAGATATGGAAAGGTAGAAGGTGCTGAAGATTCGGTCGAAAAGGCGAAGCAAGAACTGAGAGACTTCAACGCCACTATCCCAGAACCCGACGACCCGTTGGCAACGCAGCAGGGAAGAGCGTTGGCACAGTTTGAAGCCCGACGTGAACGCGATCGCCCGCGCGGCGGCGTTGAGAGAAGTCCAGCAATGGGCAATACCAACGTCGAAATCCCCGACTCTGGATTTGGGATCGGTGCCGCAGAGGTTATGCGGAACTTCGGTGGACAAGGCGGTATCGCAGGCGATGACCAAGGAAGTTACCACGATGCCGAACTCATGATTGCTAACTTCTTCTATGGCGATGAAAGTTATCGTGACGCGGGCGCGTTATACTTTGACGCGATTGCGCGCGCGGAATCCGAAAAAGTGAAAATCGATCCGTACACCTACCTCAAACTCTCGATCTGTTACCGAAAGGTCGGGATGCATCAACGTGCGAAAGAGGTACTCAGAAAAGCCGCAAGTCGAGATGGCGGTGTCGTTGATGCAGTTATTAACACCGGTCGAAATCACTATACTTCCGAAGCATACGAAAATGCGATAGAAACCTATAATTCTGTCATCGGAATGAGTCGGAGTAAAGATTCTGAGATTTACTGGTTAATCTCGCTGGCACACAAAAAATTAGGCGAACCTGAGAAGGAACGAGAGGTTCTCGAACGTTCTATCGCCGCGAACACGCAGAATACAGACGCGTTGCAAAGTCTTGCCGAAGTACTCCACTATCGGTTGAAGGATCGGAAAACCGCTGCAGTCTTCCAAGACCTTGTCGATCAAAAAGGCGATACGTACATCGGTGCGAAAACGCTCGGCGATCTCACCTATAAGTACGAAAATTACATCCAAGCCCGTGCAAGGTATAAAGCTGCCGCTCGAATAGCGAAACGGTTGTTTGATAAATCAGAAATTGAAGCCGAAAAGCGAGAACTTCGCAATCAGATCGTCTATGCGACTATTCTTTCGGCACGCGCAACTTATCAACTCAAGAAACCGGAAGACGCGCAAAAGATTATAGACGAACTCGCGGCGGAATATCCAGAACACGCGTTGGTCCCTTACGGTAGAGGTGAACTGGCACTTCTCAATGGAGATGCCGAAACCGCCGTTGCCGAATTCAAAGCGGCAATTGAGAAGAACCAACACTCTGATATTGCAGTCATCGCCCTTGGGAATTATTATGTGTCACAAGGCTATAATGACGATGCAATCACCCTTTGGGAAGGTTTCCTCGCGAATAACCAGTACAACCAGAACGTCACGCGTAGCCTGAAAAAATTAAAAGGTGATGCTGAAGAAACTGAAGAATAGATTAAC
>JAPPDN010000148.1 GCA_028824575.1 Candidatus Poribacteria bacterium
TGTAGATTTGCAACAGTAGCGTGACCTGCGCTTCCGTTGGCAAGTCACTGGCATAAATCACGGCGAGTAACCTGTCTGCACGTTCACGGACCTGTTCGGCTTTCTCTAAATCGTCTTCTTCTGTCTCCGGTGTACTCTCTTTGATAAACTGCCAAATACGATCCTGAATTTCGAGCATGTAATTCTTTGCCATTGCCGTGCGTGCCTTCTTAGCAGAATCTACCCAGATCGTATTCGCCTTCCAATTGAGCATAAAGGCGATACTGTTGATAACCACATCCCGGAGCGTGTCCTCACCAGAAAGAAGTTCCTCAAGGTTGGTGATCCCTTCCGCCTCTGCCGAGAAAGTGCGAACGCGCGTAAAATCCTTCAAGTTTGTCAGCACCAACTCGTTATCCGCGATAAGCCGCCAAAAATCGGCACTCGTTGAAAGCAAGATCTCTACACGATTGCAAACGGTGTCAGGAACTTGCGCGCGGACGCAGTAGTAATGGAGACTGTGGAGCTGACTCCGAAAGAGTTGCAAGCTCTCAGCTGTCTGGATTGCCGAAGAACGTGCGATATGCGGGAGGAGTTCCTCCCGAATCTGATTCAAAAGTGTAGGGACAGTGCGTTCAACATTCATATTTTAATTTCCAGTCTTCGCTGCTTTTAGTTGCTTCGCTTTTTCAAAAGCATCTATCGCCGCTCTCGCTTTACCAAGCCCAGCGTTTGCAAGTCCCAGACCTCCGTAGTGCTCGGCGTTACCGCCATCCAACTTAATAGCTGCCTTAAAATCTTCAATTGCCGACTTATACAATTTTCGTGCTTCCTTTGAATGTCCGTACTTCGCCTTCGCGTAACCCAGTAGGTAGCGCACCGCCCCTCGAAAATGGTAAGAAAAACTAAAATTTGATTTTTGTTTAAGGGCTTTATTAAAATCGTGAAGTGCTGCTTGATAGTCTTCAATCGCCTCGTTGGGGTCACGAATAGCTCCGCGTAGGAGCTTTGTCACGCCTCTATTTGTGTAGTAATAAGCTAGATCATTCTTGGTGGCTAATTTAATGGCTTCATCATAGTTTTGGATGGCTTCTTTATATAGGTTTCGTGCGCCTTCTAAATCGGCTAAATCCGCTTTGAGTCTTCCAAGTTTTTCTTTTATGTTGCCGAGACGGTTGTATGCCCTGACTCGAAAATTTTTGGCACGCTCAAGATTTTTGCTTAACGCAAGACTTTTGTCAAAGTGCTCAATTGCTTCTTTATAATCACCGCTTTTGTAGGCTTCATTGCCCCAATGATTGTGGGCGATGATAGAATCTACTTTAGCCTCTATATTCTTCTGCGAAGTTTCCTTTGCCTCCGCTCTGGCTCTGTAAGCTTCAGCATAAATCGCTGGATTCTTTAATTTAATAGCTTGATCAAAGGCGTTAATTGCTGCTTGATATTCTCCGAGACGCTGCTGCGTTATACCTAATTTGTAGTAAGCTTCTGGGTAATTTAGATTTAGTTTGATAGCAGTTTTAAAGTCAGCATCCGCTGCTTGATAATCACCGTCGTCACTAAGCAAGAGTCGCACATCGCCGCGTGCATAATAGGCTTTCGCATAATCTGAATTCTGGCTGATAGCTGCTGTATAGTCTTGAATAGCACCTTCATAGTCGCTGCTTTTCTGCTTTGCATTGCCCCGCGCATAATAGGTCTTGTCATCCGAATTTAACGCAATGGATTTATCAAATTTTCTAATTGCCTTTTGATAGTTACCGCTGTTAACATCGGCTCTCCCCCAGCAGTAGTAAACTTTAGCGAAGTTTAGATTAGCTTTTTCATATTGACCCAAGTTTTTCTGCATGTCACCAAGATTGAGGTAGACTTGTCCCAACTGCGTATAATCTGAATTTAGGCTGATAGCTTCTGTATAGTCAGCAAACGCATCTGCATAATCTGGGTTAGGTTTTTTTGATTGCGCGATGCCCCGATTAAGATAGGCATAAGCATGTTTCGGATTTCGTTTGATGGCTTCGGTATAGTCGTCAAATGCTCCATCGTAGTCGTTCCTGTTCAATTTTACGTTGCCTCGGTTGTTATAGGCACGAGCATCCCTCGGATTTCGTTTGATGGCTTCAGTATAGTCGTCAACCGCACCTGCATAATCTGGGTTGGGCTTTCTTTTTTTCGCAATACCCCGATGCCGGTAAGCTTCTGTATAATCTGGATTTAATTCAAGAGTTTTGTTAAAATCTTGAATTGCGTTCCCGTAGTTACCATTGTTTATATTCGCTATCTCCCTAAGAAAGTAGCCGGTCAAATTATCTGGGATCAATTCGATCGCGTCATCCCAGTCTTTAATCGCCTCCTTATACCGTTTGAGGGCGTTTTTTGCCTGCCCTCGGATCGTGTAAGCATCAACATACCGGTATAATGGAATGGCTTTATTAATACCTTTTATTGCCAGATCATAATCACGGCTTTCTAATTTATTATATCCCCACGCTTCGTAGACAAAGGCAAGTATAGGATCTTTCTTCTGCCAATCCGAGAGATTTTCCTCATCTGAATTAAGCAATGATTTCAGTGCCATTGAAGTACTGGCGAAACTAAAATTCTCGACTGCGGAAACGGCGATTCCAATAACTTCTCCGTTGCTGTTTAGGACCGGTCCACCACTATTCCCAGTAGAAACAACAGAAACTCTGCGATTTTCTGGAAAACCTTCGGAGACCAACCGAAGTTGTTTGTCGCTGTTTCGGATGTCGTGTACTTTGCCCTTTGTGACATCGTAAACTCCACCGGGGTAACCTGCGACGAAAATGGGTTCGTTTATTTTCCCATCGCTAATTTCAAGGGGGTCGCCTTTACCTTCCACCTTTAGAACAACCAAGTCACGGTCGAGATCATATCCAGTGACCTTTTCAATATTGTAAACTTTTGTTTTGCCAACAGCGAAAACCATTCTTGCACCAGCAATAACATGGATATTGGTCGCAATTTTATCACGTCCTATGAAAAAGCCGCTACCGTGGCTGATACCGCTGTCTGCCTCCCCCGTAACTATCAGGACTGTAGCATCTTTAGCACGCTGCTCGGGAGTCTGTGTACAAGAGTATAGGATCCCTAAAATGAGTAATGCGAATAAAAATTTTCTACTATATGTCATAAGCACGATCTTTCCTATGGTTTAGGTTTCATTATGCGTTGACGAATAAAGGTTAGATAGGTGTAGGAGGACCCCCGCAACGACAAAACGCTGGAAATGTTTAAAACATTCCATAATAGGATAGCAGGTTTCCCGTAAAAAGTCAACTTGACAATTACTGGAAGACTATGTTAAAATGTGGATAGGAACACAAGGAGCAGACGGAGGACTGGTCATGAAATTATTTATCGCTGCTATCATCTGTATCACCCTCTTCGGGATGCTTGTGAGTTTCGCCGACGAAAAGGCTGAAACGGACCCGCCAAAAGTAGGCGACACAGCACCGGATTGGGTGCTTCAAGACCCTGAAGAAAAGGAACACAACCTGAAAAAACTCCGTGGCAAAGTCGTCTTTTTGATTCTCGGTAACCGGAAAATTCGGAAAGAAGATGACAAATGGGCAGAGGCGTTTCAGAAGGATTATCGAGAGAACACACAGGTTAACGCCTATATCATCGCCGATATGCGGAGCGTTCCGGGGTTCATACCGAAACGGTTTATCAGAGGTCAATTGAAAAAGAACCCGCCTCCTGTGAAATTCCTACTGGATTGGAAAGGCGAAGTGCATAAACAGTATCAGACGGAAAAGAAGAAACCGACGCTCTACTTAATCTCGCAGAAAGGCACGATTGTATTCCACCGAAAAGCAGATTTCAAACCAGAGGCTTACGCCGAACTCAAAAAGGAAATCGACAAACTTTTAGCAGTGCCTGATGAAAAGTAATTTTTTCTGGATCTGCCCTGCGATCCCTTCTATTTTTTTTATGTAGAATTGTAGAAAAGTAACCAACCGCGTGTCCAATCCACTGCAATAGGAGAAAAATATGTCTTCTACAGAACCCAAGGTCGAAAATTACCTATCCAGTCCAATCTTTCCGCTTGTTACTGGACTGCTCCTTGGCGGATTCGGGCTGTTCGCGATGTGGGTAGCAGCAGACGATACGCTATTTCACATTTTAGCGTTATTTCTAACTGTCTGCGGTTTCTCCGCCGCTGCTTATGGGCTTATGGGAACATTAGAGAACAAACAGCCCAGAAAACTCACTAAAAGTGAACAGCAAGAAGTACTCACACTTTCTCAGAGTTTGAAGGTACGTTACCCGACTTACACATTGAAGGTTCACAAATTAAAAGAGAAGCACGAGACGCTTCACGAGAGGTTCCCTGAAGTTCGGGCATACGCTGAGGAATTCAATCACCGCCTCAAGATGTTCCAGTCAGAATTAGTTGAATTGGAGACACAACTCCACGATAATCTAAAAAAGCACGCACCTGTTATAGATGATGACAGTGTAGACGGTGTCGCAAAGAAAATTATTTGGTCGGATAAGCAGCTTGCGTTAACGCAATTAGGGACTGCCTTAAAAACGTTAAGCGAGACAGAAAGACCGGTAGTGCCAGAGACTTACCGTAGCGTGTTGAGTCGTATTCGTAAAGACCTCAAAAGGTTTGATAACGGCGTAACGCTTTACCACGAATTGCTGATAGCATGCACCAAAGAAACTTCCGCGTTTGATGCTATCAAAGCATTGAAAGAAGAAGTTGAGGCGGTTGACGCGCTAATGTCCCTGCACGAAGCCGAACTGCAAAAATTGGAAACAAGCACCCAAACGCAATACGAGATGTCAAAAATGGCACTGTCAATGTTTCAAGAACGTTTTGACGAGTTCAAATCGGATTGCGAGTTTTAATAGCACACTTGCTGAAAGGCTGAAAGTGAATACCTATGAAATATCTTGTAACCGGCTGTGCAGGATTTATCGGATGGAAAGTGACAGAATTTTTGCTGGAGACGGGTCATACCGTTGTCGGGGTTGATAATATAAATACCGCTTACGACACACGTGTCAAGCAGTGGAGACTCAAGCAACTCGAAGGCACCTTAAACTTTGAATTTCACCGTTCAGACATCTGCGACCGAGACGCATTGCGAGGTATATTCAACACGCATTATGACGCTGTGATTAACCTCGCAGCACGCGCCGGTGTCCGGCAGTCCGTGGAAAACCCGTGGGTATATG
>JAPPDN010000170.1 GCA_028824575.1 Candidatus Poribacteria bacterium
CCGGACGGAACTTAGAAAGCGATACGGGGAGCACACCACCAACGGTATGACCTGGGCTTGAGATGTCAGTTCTATGACCGTAGTGTGTCGATTCACGCGTACTCACATGAGCACTCATATCAAATCTCTGCCAGGCATGTTTCATCTGCCCGTTTAGAGTAACGCCCATATCGGCTCTACGGACGATAGAGACACGATCACCATCTTCGTTTTCACCCATTGGCAACATCCAAGCAGGTGTTTCAAAGGACTGACGGTTGTTACCGACACGACCAGCACCATCTCTTACAGTGGCAAGGTTACCAGCCATATCAACCGTAATACGGGCACCGTCTTTCTCCTTCGTTTTCAGCGTGATCTCAAAACCATACTGGCTGAGTATCAATTCACCCCGTTTGTTACGGAGGGCATGGACACGCTCAGACGGAAGGTTTGTCGCATCTGTACCCAC
Source organism: Candidatus Poribacteria bacterium (assembly GCA_028824575.1). Classification (GTDB taxonomy): domain Bacteria; phylum Poribacteria; class WGA-4E; order WGA-4E; family WGA-3G; genus WGA-3G. Next base: position 452 of record JAPPDN010000170.1, read on the forward strand.
ATGCGCGACAAGCAGGAAGGTCTGACCGGGTGGAATGACCTTACCGCTACCGGTAATATTGTAATTCCTAACCAAATCACCCGTAAATGTCGTCCCCTCAGCATCATCTTGGTCATGGTTGACGATAGAGACTTGCCAATCAGTGATATTGACACCGACCGTTTTGGACATGTTATAGAGTTCAATCCACTGCGGTGTATTCGAACGGCTACCCGTCGCATACATAATTTCACTGATGATGACAGGATCCGCGGCTGCCTGAGTGTCAGCACCTTTCAGCGTACCGTGTGCGTAACCCGGTGTTCCACCGTTCTGATTACTTACATCGGCATTCCGTCGGTAACCGATACCTGTCCAGCCGTTATCGTCATCACGGAAAGCAGCCTTATCGTTCTGGTTCTTGTCTTTCGACTTCGTACCATCAATATCCGCAAACTGACGACGTTGCACGGTTCCCGCTGCCAACTTATTGTTCGCCCAATTGGGTTGGGCAAAGTTTTTCAGTGGCCAGAGACCCGTGAACAGATTTGCATCATCAACTTTCAACGCAGCACCCGGCACATAACCTGCTACGTCTCGGATGTTGTTATTGTCAATTTTACCATTCCGATCATTACGATTTCGCAGAATCAACACGAATTCGCCATCATCCGGCAGACCGCTTTCATCGAGATTGTCAGTAGTGCCTTTCTTTTTGGCAGTCTTGAAATCAAGAACGATATAGCGCGGTGAATTTGCGTTGACACCGTTTCTCTGAGCGTCTGCGCCTTCTTCAATATTCCAACCCGTCTGTAACGGATGGTTGTCATCTTTTTCCGGGTCGCTCGCGACCACAAGTAAAATACCACCAGCAGCGAGCTTCCGGTCAGCATTTGGGAAATTAATGAAGTCTACATCGTTATGCCCGGATTGACCGGTACCTTTAGATGTGGCAATCGTGACTTCCCAGTTCTTGAGGTTAACTTCACCGGTAGAGACGTTGCGAAGTTCGATCCATTCATATTTCGGGTTGTCGTTGTTAGAAACCTCGTTGATGATCACCGGACCCCGGTTGGCGTTCGTCGCGCCGATCGTCGGGGCAGTGCTGCGTTCTTTCGCACCCGGCGTGCCTTTATGACCACCAATGTAGTATTCCGTTGAAGTCGCCCAATGTCCCTTGACGTGCCCGTCTTTATCAGCAGCACGGTTGGAGCGGTAGAAAGAGACTAAGTCAATATTCGGACTGCCGGGCACAGGATTATCATCACGATCCACCGTGTCGTCATCAAACCCGTTCTGACCGAGACCTTCAAACTTCCAACCTCCACCGACCACGTTACTGAGACGTTCTAACCGAATTTGAGTAGCACTCGCATCAGGAGCAGGTCGACCTTGCGTTGCGCTCAACGTGACATCTATAGAAACAGGAAGGTTGTTGTAGAGTTCAATCCACTGGTGACTCCGATAACCAGTTTCTCCAACCTTAGCAGTATTGACCGCTGCCATAACTTCAGTGATAAGTGCATCACGTTTTTTGGCTGCTTCTGCGTCAGTAGTCGCCTTATTGTCGCGATCCAACGTCGTTGCCTTAAGGGTTGTCAACAACAGCGTCCCGCCTCGGAAGAGGAGGTTTTCCAAATCCGGCATGTCTGCCCATGTTTGTACGGCTGTAGCTGAGCTGCCTTCGGTAAGATTATCTGGAAACGAAGATGGAAGTCCGTCAGGTGTAGCTGACTTTGCGACAATCACATAACTCTTCGCTGGAATCGTCCCAGTAAAATCATCGATCGTTGCAGGATCATCTACCGTCGGTGGGGGAGTAGTACTCGTCTTTTTCACTTTAACCTTTACGAAGCTGGTCGCGGTTGCACTACTCTCAACCATGTTTCCAGCATTATCCTCTATCATGACTGTGAAAGTTAACTCACCTGTGTAATCAGCAGCAGGCGTTACTACCGCTCTATACTCACCCTGGTAGTCATCTGGTTTTGTACCGAAATATGGATTGTCAGCCGTAAGCATACCATCCGCAGGAACTAACTTTGCCTTAGCCGCCGGCATAACAGATAACTTAACAGACTTTATGCCCGATGATGTGTCGGCGGTATCAGTCAGATCTTGATCATCGTGCGCCTTAACAAGAACAGTGAATACCCCTTCAAGGGTATCAGTTGTTCCAGTTGATAAAGTAAAGGAAGCATCCGTATCTACAGTAACCGTAAACATGGTATCATCGCCATCAAACATTACTGTTGGTCTGAGCGGATCAGGCGGAGTCGGAGTACCAGTTGGTGCCGCAGGTGTGAAAGCATAAGATGTAGCGACCGCAATGTCGGAATTTGCAGTAGCACCCGTAACCATAATCGTATGGGTTGCTAGCGATGTTCCAGGCACCAAGCTTGTATAAGTTGGGGTTCCGCTGCTTGCAGTAACATCGCCTGCATTACCAGAGTCAACTGCGCCGGCGGCATCAAGCCCAAGTCCCCGAGCCGGTAGTATTACTTCGTTAGCAGTATTGGCAGCCACAAAAGCGATTGTCACTTCAAAATCATCGCCATTTGTATACTTAGGTGCAGTAACCGATTTCACGACCGCGTGAGGTGTGTGGGTAGCTGCATCGGCCGATGTGTGACCACTCTCCGTACTATCTATGTGTGCCGTCACAGGCATCGCCACGAAAGCGACCATTAGAATTAAACTTGCTAAGGAAAATGTCAATCGATTTGACAATTGCATTTATGTATTCTCCTTATAGAGATTGTTAAAGATTGAAAATAAAGAAGAACGGAACACTTCAAAAATTTCTCCTATCTTCTTTAGATTGAATCTAACTTTACGCTACGTTAACCGTAGCAACAACGAGTTGTTTTTCACCACTGCCTTTTGGGATGCAGCGGTGTTGCTCATTTTAAATTCAAAATTCTTGCCAGAAACGGGTTTGCACCCGTGCGAGAAAGTTGCTTCGGCAACGCTAAGTATAAGGACTATTCCCCTATCCTCTTGCCGTTCATTAAGTTGAGGGATTATTTACACGTGCTGCGGAGGTGTTTCGTTCGAGCTTTAATGGGTAACGCACGGTAAACCCTCCTGACGAAAATCGTGTAAAAAATGAACTTTGCAACTCTTACGCTATGTATTATAAAACATAATACGTTAAATGTCAAGTTAAAATACAAGAAATTCGCATAAATTTACAGAAAAATTTGGAATTTCATGCGATTTAGGAAAATTTTATCAAATTTCCCGTTTTTTGTCAAATTCTATTTTGCCAAAAAACTGAAAAACGGTCAACAGGTTGCACTTCTGTGGAAGGGGTTTTGCGGCGTATACGTCCAAATGCGATATGCATTTTAACCCCGATCCCCGATCCTATATGAAAGTCAACTTGTCGCTTGTAGGAGTAGCGGCGGAATTCCCTACAGCCCGCTACTACGGTGCCTAATTTTTTCTCATCTAAGTTTCTGTTTAACGTCTATCTTAGCAGAGACGAGGCAGTTTACTGTGGGGGTTTTGTAAACCCGATCTGTTTCTGAGCCTGCTATAGGTCAGGGTTAGAAACCCCACCCACATTAATTCTATAGGTGTAGCAGCGGAGTTCCCTAGCTCCGCTGCTACGGTGCCCAGTTTCGCGTGTTGTACGCGTGGTATCCGGGCGAACCAGTTTTTTTCTATTTATCTAAGAGGAGTTTAACGTCCACCTTAGCAAGGACGAGGCAGTTTAATGTCGTACCCAGGACACACAGAAATTGCTCGTAGGAACAAACTCCCGCTCACAACTTCCTTCCCCAAATTCCCATCAATCAGAGTTCAGACATCACTTGGTGTTTGAACTCTGATTTATATGACTTTTAGGATTACCAAGATAAGAGAGGTATTCGCTGTGATAAACGCTTTAGGTGTTGCGTTGTCTTTATCTTGTAAATCTTACCAATCCCATCAATCACAGTTCAGACCTTGGCGGCAGCATCATCACAACCGCTTTAGCGGACACGGAGTTTATCCTGTAAATTCCTATAAATCCCATCAGAATTCTCAAAAATTGTCCAAAGTTTAGTGTTAATTAATGTATATAAACAAACACTCCTAAAACCCACCGTAAATAGCACGCCCTTATCACCCTCCGAACTTAACGTTGAACGTAAAACGTTAAGTTCAGAATAGACATACATATCATTAACTTCATCAATTATACCAAAAACACGAATTAAAAGCAAGCAAAAAACCGAAAAATTTCGGTTTTAGCGGTTAAATGTGTATATTGGGTTTCGCTGTGCTGAATTACAATTAACCGGGGCGGACGCAAATTGTGTCGAAAAACAATATATTTCGCCAAAACAGTTGATGTTTTCGTTATCTCCTCCGCTAATCCATGCCTAAGTCCGATGAAACATTTTCCCAGTCCAATTCCTCTTGATTCCATTCAAACTGTTGCAACGGACCGAATTTAAGGTTGACCGTTAAACTTTTCGGTGTTGGCGAACTGTCGAACAGATTGAAGTCTCGAACCACAACGTATGTGTGCTGTCCATCCGTAATCGTTTTACACGCTTCAATGAAGTCATCAAGATTGCGGATCTGTTTTCCGTTTATATCAAGGATGACTATTTTAGAGTTGCCATTCCGTTCTTGCACACCGACACGCGAGAAACTACTACCCCGCTCGGCGTGTGGTAAATAGACACCGTCAGCCTCAAGGAAGAGGATACGGCGGAGTTGTGGTGTAATATCGTGTAAAATTGCACCACCAAATCTGACAAAGCGA
>JAPPDN010000222.1:0-3489 GCA_028824575.1 Candidatus Poribacteria bacterium
AGGTAACCAGTATCATTGATTTCAGGGACTAATTCTCGGAACGAAACTAACTCCACACCATCAGATGCCACGTCGTCTGGTGAAACTTCAGACGCAGTGTCTATCGGAAAAAGTGTGAATTGTGCTTCCAAATTTCGGTTTCTCATCAGCCTCTATGAGCTTTATAGAACAGGTGCAGACGCATCAAAAACTATTGCGCTTCTTCTTCCACTGCTCTCGCGCCTTCAATTTCTTCCTCAGTTAGTTGGAAGTCAAACACCGCTTCACCTTCTTCAACCGTTTCTGTGTCGGGTGTAGCAGTCCCTTGGATTTGCTCTGTCGGTTGCGAGGTTTCTTGTACGGCAGCATCGGTCGTTTCAAGTTTCTTTGAGGTGCCACCGAGGATCGTCAAAACCACAATCCCTATAACGCTGACACTTGTGACCGTCAACGCAATTGGGCGTTTCCATAGGACAGCGCGCTCGCTCCTATCTAAGAACGGAAGGAATAGTAGCAGCAACATACCGACCGTCGGAATCACAAACGTCCCAATAACTTCAAAGGGACCTTGGAAGTATTTTAGGAGCTGGAACAGAAACAGGAAATACCACTCAGGACGCGGATCATAATCCGCATTCGTCGGGTCAGCGACATCTTCAAGCGGAACAGGAACGAAAATTGCAACAGCAGCGAGTATTACAAAGAGGATCAGCATGCCGACAACATCTTCAAATACCTGATGCGGGTAGAACGGTTTTCCGGTTTTCATCTCCTCTGGCGTATTTTTCGGCGTGCCTGAAGAACCGTAATATCTGACGAGAAAGAGATGCACACCGACCAACCCGAACGCTAACCAAGGCAGCCAGATTGTGTGGAGTGCGTAAAACCTCGACAGCGTTACCGCGCCTATTTCTGCACCGCCGCGCATCACCTTAGCAACAAAATCACCTAATCCGGGTGCAGTGCTGGCAATTTCGACACCCACGACTGTTGCCCAATACGCCTTCTCATCCCACGGAAGCAGATAGCCTGTGAATCCGAAGCCGAGTACAATCAAGAGGAGTAGAACGCCGAAGATCCAAGTGAGTTCACGCGGGGCTTTATATGAACTGTAGAGCACGACACGGAGCAGATGCAGGACGACGATGATGACCATCGCGCTCGCACCCCAGTGGTGCAAGCCGCGCACGAACGCGCCGAACGGGACCTCTGTGCTGATATAGGTTACGGCGTTATGCGCGTGTTCGGGTGAAGGCGAATAGTAGAACGCGAGAAATGCGCCTGTCGCTGCTTGCAATAGGAGCAGAAACATTGCCAAACTGCCAAGTGAGAAAAGCAGGTTGATGTGTTTCGGCAGCGGTTTGCGCAGATGTGCGGAGAACTCCCCTAACGGGAGACGTTCGTTCAGAAATTGTTTTATAGTCATACCTCGATCCCTTGAACGTTTCAGGGTTGTCAACGCGTGAAAAGCTCGTCAAACACCACCACATTTCAGTTAATTAGCCGAAAAAGACCCCACATTTGTCAGAAACCCGATTTTGACAGCCCCCCCACCCGTTACTGGAAAGGGCTGAAAAATCGGAGCGAGAACCCAATCCTTAAAAGAAACTATGTCTCCTTTACGTATAGAATACCCGCTTCAACCTTGGTTTCGAGTTTCTGCAACGGTTCTGGTGGTGGACCGGCAATAACAGCACCCGTCTTATCGAATATCGCGCCGTGACAGGGACAGAGAAACGATTCTTTCTGTTCATCCCACCGGACGAGGCAGCCGAGATGTGAACAGGTTCGCGAAAAGACGCTCCACTTTCCGTTACCGGTATCGGTTACATAGACGGAACGTTTTTTTGTCGCTTTGACCCAGCCGTCTTTTGCCGTGAAGGTATAGTCCACCTTTTTAAAACGGCTGTTTTTGAGTCGGTCAGCGAGACCTAAATCGACCCATTTCGATTCGCCTTTTTTGAAAGCCGGTGAAATCGCGAAACCGATAAGCGGAATGCCGGCAGCAAGGCCGAGTATTCCACCGATAAACGCAGTCGCAATTTCTAAAAATGAGCGTCTACCCCTCTTCTCCATCCATTCGCTCCTTTCCCATTTCAGTTATCAGCGGAAAGGTCACCAGTCCTTGAAAGCGTAATCTGCATAAAACACCTTACAATAACCGAATACTATCCCCTCCGATAACTGACAACTGAGAACTGAAAACTACAGATTACCGTTTCCGCGTTTGCCCTTCAAACGGCGCACGCAGATCGTAGCGTCCCTCCTCGAGAACAGGCAGTGTGCCATCGTTAACCATGAGTTCGAGCGGCAATTCTTTCGTTTCCATCGGCATGTTGACGACATCCTTGATGCGCAAGGATTCGTAGATAGCCAACATGATTTCAAGCGTGTAACGCGCCTGCACGCCACTGCCGCGATGGTCAGAGATATCGCCCTCGATCCACTCGATCAGTTCCTGAAACTGGTTCTTAGGTTCTGGTGGCGGTGTAATGGTCTGCCATCCCTGGGCATCTCCGTTTTGGAGGAGAAGTGTCCCGTCAGGCCCGTTGCGAATTTGCCCTTCTGTACCAGCAATTTTAGGCATTGAGACGGGCGGATCCGGCAAGTCGCCTTCATAGATCCCTCGTGCGCCACCTTCAAAGCAGACTAACCCCATACAGAGGTCTTCACAAATCGTACGGCGTTCCCATCGGTCAGTCGTACGGGATGTCTGCCCGATCACCCATAAAGTCTCAGGGTCGGACAAAGTGAATCGCCAACCGTCGATCGCGTGCGTGCCTGTGTTGAGCAGTCCCGCGTGTTTTTTCGCACTGTGGTGAAGCGTTGTCGGTTCACCAATCGCCCCCGCAGCGACCAGCCTACGTGCCTCTATATTTGCGGCGGAATATCTGCCCTGGTGACCGATGATAAGTTTGACATCGTTCTCTTGGCAAGCATCAAGCATAGCGTCGGCTTGTCCGAGTGAGGCAGCCATGGGTTTCTCACCGATAATCCCTTTTACGCCTGCCTTCGCTGCCGCGACAGTGGCTTCCGCCCGCGGGCCTTGCCATGTTGTGATACTGACGATATCCAAATCTTCTTTTGCCAACATTTCGTCAACGTCGGTGTAGATAGCAGGGACATCGTACTCGTCTGAGACGCGTTGCGCTGCTTCTTCAAAGATGTCCATTGCTGCGACGACTTCTGCCCTGGGATTGTTACCCCATGCCCTGGAGTGAGACCTGCCCATCCCGCCACAACCGATGATTCCGACGCGATATGTCTGATTTGCCATCTGTTCGTCTCCTTATCTTAGCGTAGTTTGCAAACCAACCGTTTGAAATTCTGTTGCACTATTCTATCACTCCTTCGTTGTTTTTGTCAAATCGTTTTCCTTGACAAACCTATGGAAACGTTGCAAACTATACAGCAGATATAGACTTATAGACTCCATCAAAAGAGAGGAATTATCAGATGGCAGATTATGAAGATAAAGGTTCACAGATTCGCGTGACAAACCTTGAGGCT
>JAPPDN010000222.1:3499-5192 GCA_028824575.1 Candidatus Poribacteria bacterium
AAACGAATATGGGTGTTACGGGTTGGGGTGAGATCAACAATATGGAGACAACCGTCACCTGCGAATTGGCACGATCCTTATCCGAAATGATTATCGGCGAAAACCCGACGCGGATTGAGCACCACTGGCAACGACTGTTTCGTGCGCATCGCAATATCCGAGGCGGCGGATTGATGGTGCATACCATCTCCGCTATTGACATGGCATTGTGGGATATTGCTGGGAAACTTTGGGGTGTGCCGGTGTACCGCCTACTTGGCGGTCCCTGCCGCGATAAGATTTGGAAATATCCGAGTCCGAAAGCGATTAAAACGGGACCCGGAGGTTCTAAGCCATTCGCAGGCACTCCTGATGAAATTGCTGACATGGTTGAACGCGTGCATGATGCGCGGGAAAAGGTCGGTTCCGATGGCGCGGTGATGTTTGATGCACACAGTTGCCTACCGCCGCCTATCGTCAAACAATTCGCGAGTTACCTGAAGCCTGATGACCTACTTTTCCTTGAAGAGGCATGGGTGCCAGGCAATATTGAGGTGATGCGGAAAATCCGAGAATCCGTCCCTGTGCCGTTGGCGACAGGAGAACGCGACCGCACAATATGGGAAGTCCGAGAAATCCTTGAGGCACAGGTGATTGACATCCTTCAACCCGATGTTGGACACGGGGGCGGCATCACACAGGTTAAGAAGGTCGCTGCACTCGCGGAGGCGCATCACGTACCGATCGCACCGCACTGCACGATGTCCTATCTCGGTCTGACCGCGAGTTTCCACTTATCAGCTGCCGTGCCGTTTTTTCTTATCCACGAAGGCTATGAGAACGTGCTTCCAGCCGGAGTTGCCCATAAAACATGGGAGATGGATGAGGAAGGTTACGTTTCACTGCCTGAAGGACCGGGTTTAGGTGTTGTTGTGGATGAGGCAAAGGTTATTGAAGTCGGACAAGATCAGGGTAGACGCTTCACATGGCCCAACAGCCGATTGGCAGATGGCTCCATCGCCGATTATTAGAATAGTTATCCCAACAATTGCAGGCGCGCTTTGCAAGCGCGCCATCCGCTCTATACATACCTCCATTTTTTTCCAAGAACAAAAAAATTTTGCATAAAAATGCATTTTATGCAACCTTTCCTTCCTTAAAATACGACATAACGTCATGAGGTATTTCGGCGAAGCTTGCAGGTTTCCGAAACTTGCTATCAAACGACTTTGGAGGATCGCATGAAAAACGAAGATGTTGACCTGATTCATCGCATCTTGGCAGGTGATGAGGCTGCGTTCACTGTTCTGGTGGAAAGGCACCGGAAGTGGATTCATTCACTCGCATGGCGTGAGATTGGTGATTTCCACGCAGCACAAGAAATCACACAAGACACCTTCATTCAAGCTCTTAAATCGCTGCCTACCTTGAGGGATCCCAATCGTTTTCTGGGATGGCTGTATGTAATAGCAAAGCGTCAGTGTATTGAGTGGCTGCGGCGAAAACCGATTACGATGCAGTCACTGGATGCAATGCCTAAAGCCGAGTTAGAGAAGGTGTCCTATACGCAATATCTTGAGGAAGAACAGACGCAAGCATCAACGGATGGACTGCGTGAAGTTGTAGAACGCCTCCTCCGAAAGCTGCCAGAATCTGAACGTTCTGTGATGGTCCTGCACTATTTCAGTGGCTTGACATGTGAGGAAGTGAGAGA
>JAPPDN010000852.1 GCA_028824575.1 Candidatus Poribacteria bacterium
GTCCAGATCGACGACAGCCGTATGGGTGAGCATCTCCGGTGTCAAATCGAAACTGGGCCAGATAAGTTCTCGGTAAACGCGCAGCCACGCCTGATATTCCAGTGTCGAAAAATTAGGAAATCCTTCATCAACGCGTCCCATTCCAGCGGGGTAGGGAATAAGGCTGACTTTCCCTTTCACCCCGTTTTCCCAACACCATTCTGCCCATTCTGCTGCGAAATCTGCGGGGATTGTTGGTGGTATTTTTTTCAGTTGCGCGGCGTTTCCCTCCCAACGGTCAGGTGGTACACCCGGCTGATGCCGTGCTTTCCATGCGTGTCGCTGCTGTATCCAATAATAGGTAAGATTAATTACCGGACATGAATCGTCAACAATAAGAGAGAGAGGGGTTCTTAACAGGGGGTTGCAGATAGTAGTGTTCATAATTCGTGTTCTCTGTCCGGATGGTTGGGAGTGGACTTCTAAAAGCAGCTGCCCGAGTTAAATCTCCTTGAGACAACTTCTGATGTAAGGCACATCATCCGCCCACAATCCTTCAACACCGTTTTTGATTGCCCAAGCAACATCCTTTGCCGTCTGAATAAACCCGGCTTCCACAACAACCCCATTTGCCCGAAGTTGCTTGAGCTGCCGCGTAACAGTGGGTATGAAAGTGTTATAGAGTTTAAAGTGGTTAATCCGACTCCACCCTAAGATCATGCGGTCTGCATCAATTGCGGCGGCTGCCTTACGGAAATTCGCCATCGGATTGATGAGAATTGCGCTCGTCCGTAACTTCGGTTCTAAACGTTTGGCATCAACAAGTAGCTGCTTCCGGAGGTAAAAAGTGAGGATACTGGTGAGGTGGACGACCTCAAAGTGACGCACCCGTTCCACGATGATAGGGAGCACTTCCGGTACGTCTGTCTTCGGCTCAATGAAGCACGGCATCTGATGCTCCCGTGTAAATCGGAGAGCATCATCAAGGTGTGCAACAGGTTCATCAGAGGTTAGCATCGTCAACTGTTGCACGTCTTGCCAAGTCAGTTCACTGAGAGGTATTGAACAACCTGTTGCTTCCTGAATACTGTCTCGGTTGAAATCGACATGGATCAACACGGGTTGTTTGTCTTGGGTGAGACAAACATCAAACTCATATCCATCGGCACCGTCTGCCAATGCCTGCTGAAAGGACGCAAGCGTATTTTCCGGTGCGCGTCCCATACCGCCACGATGTGCAAAGAGTTGAATCTGCATAGTTATTACTCAACCAATTTCTGCCGGATGTTCGTCTAAACTTAACAAGGCTCTTCGCAGATTTACTCGTTGGGAAAGATTCATATTCAACGCCTCAACTGTCGCTCTACCTGTTCGTGTACGCCCAATGATAAACAGCAGGTCTTCACTCCACATAAAATGGCGATGCCACTGCTTTAGGCGTGGATTAAAAAGTGGAACTCGCTGCCCTGTTTGTGGATCACGAGCATGTGTCTTAGCATGTTTATGATTGTTGCACCGTGGACATGCCCACGCCAAATTATCTAACGCATTTTCACCACCAGCACTTTGAGGGGTGACATGTTCACAGTGAAAAGGAGAGGTTGCGAAATTATCGGGTGCCCGACAGTATTCGCATAACCCTTTGGCACGCTCCTGCACATGGCGGCGTATAGTTAGAGAAACACGCTCAGAAGGCATCGCTTTTCTACTTTTCCTCCCACCTTGGAATTTTAGAACGATCTTCTCAAGTAACTTCCTCAGGAAATTGAGGTTCATCAAAGTGAGATATGAGTAGTCCCAATTCTGCCATAATCTCTCTTACAGGTTTTCCCCAACGTTGTACTAAGACAACCAATGCTTCAAGACGTTTGACGTTCATAATCTCCAACTGCCTGATCAGTTCCTGATACTCTGACAACTCCGTATCGCTCAAAATTTCATCCTCACGCTTGCGCCGCAATTGCCAATAACGCCGATTTTCCTTTTCAGGTAATTGCGAATTTTTCCTTATAAACGCTACGATCTCAGCATCTGTGGTATCAGGATCAACACCTTCGCTTATCGCTACCTCTCGTCGTTGCTGCCATTCTGTTAATTTTCGAGTGAATTCATCTAATTCAACAGGCGATAATTGTTTAACGCTGTGCAGCAAATGTTCAACCTTGAGTTCTGTTGAGTTCTCAATACTTGCCATCACCATTCCTCCTTGGCAGTTCAATAGACGTTTCTGGTTCCACTCGCGACTACCTAACGTCTGTATGCTATAAGTTTAACACAGATTTCGGTAGACTGCAAGATGCTGTGAATGAAACAGGGACTGCCTCCATTCAATCCTTCTTATGCCACATCTGCTCAAAGTTATCCTGTGGGGCGAATCCTAAGATACGTTTTGTTTTCATATTCGAGAACTGCTGATGCGGTAGGTCTGCGAAGATATTGAAAATTTCACAGCGCGAAGGGAGGTCTTCCAGATCAATCTCCAAGCCGAGTCGGAACGCTTCACCTGCGTCCCGCCAACTGACAGAAAACGGGTTGAGATCGGTGCCTTCCGCTTGGTCTCCGTGTTCCCGGAAACTGAGAAACAGATAGCAAAGAACATAGATGTCGTAATGCTCGGTGAAGACCTTACAGATTTCCTGTCCTAACCCTTTCGTCAACGGATAGAGTCCGGTGCTTGTGTGGGGTGGAACATCCGGATTAATTTCATAATCGTAGGTCGTATAATCATCACCTTGAATGGTGAAATGCGGTCCAGTGTTGATGACGCGTCGGATCCCGTGTTCAACAGCGGCACGCATCATGTTATAACATCCGCGTGTGCTAACATCAAAAGCCAACTGCCCGTCGTGCCGTAGCACAGAGCAGTTGAGAATCGCGTCCATTCCTTCAGCGGCACGCATGACCTGATCCAACGAACCGACATCAATATGCATCGATTCATGCTTCGTTTCAATGTCGTTGATGTCCGTAACGCGCAAAGTATAATAAGGCTCCAACGCTTTGACGACATGTGGTCCAAGATAACCGTTACCGCCTAAAATGAGAACCCTCATGCTACGCCTCCTTTGTCTGTGATGGTACGAATTGCGGATCGAAGTTTAGATGTCCCTTGGCTTTCCCAATCGAGAACCGGGAACCGGGAAACTCTGACTGGACATGAAAAATTCGCCACGGTGCTGAAGATCCAAGCGCGCCTTGGAAAGCAGCAACTGCGTCGTTCATTTCAAGCCACATCGAGTCATATTCGGCGGTTGCTGCAGCATCAGTCGTAATGAGATTACCGAGGCGGAGGCAGGTCATGTTGATCTTACCTTCGCGCCCGAATTCTCTGCATGTGAATTCACCGAGATGTTTTGAAAGCACAAAACTATCGACTGATGGACGGGGTCGCCAACTTTCTGTAACGGTCCAGTCTTCACCGTGTTGCTCGAAAAGGCGGAGTGTGCTTGCGTAAATAGCATGTTTCACACCTTCCGCCGACGCTGCCATCAATAGATTATAGGTGCAGCGCGTCTGGTAGTCGATCGCGTAATTGTCCGGTTGATCAGCTTCAGCGAGGAGATCGCGCGGGACTTCGGCGATGTGTATAATAGCATCCACGCCGCGGACGAGCTCGTTGGTCGATTCGTCGTGCCCAAGTTCGCTTTGCACGAATGTGCCTTCAACATTTTCAACGAGATATAACTCTGTCAAGCGAAGCGTATGTTCTTCCTTCAATACGCCTGCTATGTTGCGCGCCAGTTCGGAACCAGCAGAAGTAATCAAAATATTCATATTTTTATTTTTTTCATTATTAAGTTTCTGCTCCGATTTTTCCGTTGTCAAAATCGGGTTTTCGACAAGGGTAAACAATATCGGAGGAATTACAAGTTGTAAGTACCTATGGGTGCAAAACAAAAAACGATTTATGAACCGCTGCTACAAAGCATCTCGAATTTTAGCCGCAATGTTGCCGATTTCTTCCATATCACCTTCGCTCGGTCGCCACGGTAACCGCAGCGGATCACCTTCCCATCGCGGGATTAGGTGGAGATGGAAATGGAAAACGGTCTGAAATCCTGCGGCTTCATTTGATTGAAAGAGGTTAAGCCCATCAGGGTTTAATGCTGCCCGAATCGCGTTTGCGAGGGGAATCGCGGCTTGCATAATTTTGCTGCCTATTTCTGTGGGCATATCAAAGATATTTCGATAGTGCTGCTTCGGTATTACGAGGGTATGTCCAGGGTTTGCGGGGGCAATATCCATAAACGCGAAGACGTGCTCATCTTCATATACTTTGGCTGCCGGAATCTCACCGGCAATAATCGCACAAAAGATACAATCCATTACGTCGCTTCCTTACACTAAATCTTGGCATTCATTTTAGCAAATTTGGTGCAGAAAATCAATCAGAAAAGGTTGAAATTTTCTCGGCAAATCCGTTATAATGAATAGGAAACTTTCAGGAACAATCCCAACCGATACCCAAAACAGGAAATATCAATGAAAAACCTCCGTATCCTTCTACTCATAACACTATTTGGTACCTTTGTGAACTCTCTTTTCTTATCAGGCTGTGCCAGCAAATATACTACGGTCAAGGAATCCGAAGTAAGCTCTGAAGATGGACGAACTGTTCACTTGTCCCAACAGAAAACCGGAAAAACAGAGAAACCGAAAGAAGATTTCATCATCGGATTTAATCCGTTCAAGGACGATCCAGATAACCCAAGCCCGCATAATCCACTTGTCAAGAAGTTTGGGGACATCCCGCAAGTTCGGACCTATATCCGGTTACAACGGAAATACCTAAGTGGAAAACCGCTTACAATCGATGAGACGATCGACCTGCTTGCTGCAGAGCAGCACTTGTATCAATGGCAAACAACGAAAGCGCGTTTACAACATCTAAAAAAGCATAAAAAGGAGTTAGAAGCGAGTGGAAGGTTAGATGAATTTGAATGGAAGTATACCGGTTCAACAACCATCGATTATACCCGGAAGGGCTATACGATCAAAACCCGTACCCATCCCGATGGCAGCAAAACCATATACGATTCTCGTGTGGAAGGTGTGATAGAGGTTCCGCCACAAGCAAAATCCCCGTACGTGGACGAAAAGGAGAATGAAAAGCCTTAGCAGGATTATCAGAGTTGCCTGTAGGCAGTTTCATCCTAATCCACCTAAGTAGGCTTAAAGGTGGAACTGCATCAAGAAGCAAT
>JAPPDN010000509.1 GCA_028824575.1 Candidatus Poribacteria bacterium
TTTTTGATTTTCCTGATTACCATGATAACATGCGTTGGGTTTCTCTCGCTTTGTGGCGAATTTCAGGCCTCTCGGTTCCATTGAAGACGCTATGCTCTATACCGTTTTTTACTCTCAATCCGTTCTACCCAACCTACAGGACTGAGTCCTCAGGACCCGGTTTTCAGTTTTCAGTTACTTGGGATCGGCACTCTTATCAAATAAATCAAATAAATCACAGTTCAGTTTTCAGCGCATTGGGATCGGCACTCTTATCTTATCACAAAAATCACAGTTCAGAACGCAACAATCCCGTATCAAACCCACGTTCACAAAAACCAATTTGCGCCACGCGACAGACCTGTGCTATAATTAATGTATATAGGAGGCTTCTCACCATGACAGCGAATCTCGCGATCGCACAATTAGTACTCACCGCGTTCCTTGTGACCGTTACCTTTATCTGGGGCATCTTCCGCTACCGCCGCGGCGACTACTACCGCCGGGACCGGCATAGTAGATTACAAGCCTACCTCCTCTGGGGCTTGAGCGGGCTTCTCACAATCAGCACATTTTACCCGTTGGCATTCTTATACACAGAGCATCTCTGGTATGAACACCTCGGTTACGCCGACGTGTTCTGGGGACTCCATAAGATCCGGTGGGGGTGCTTCGCACTCTGTTTCATCGTCGCAGCAGGGTTTATGAACATCAACGCCGCGATTGCGAATATGCTGTGCCCAGAATCGCGCGAGTTCCGACGCTGGACGCATACCCAGACGTTCTCTTTCCATCGAACGGTTATCTGCATCACCATCGTGCTGGGGCTGCTGATGGCGACCCCGATGCTCCTACTCGACGACATCGCGCTCCGGTATCTCCATCAACCCGATAGTCCGGTCGCGGCGGTCGCCGGTACGCCGGATGTAGCAGCACCAGACGGCGAATCGGGTACAGCAGCAGCACCTGCCGAAAACGGACACCACTTCGGGAAAGACCGGAATTTCTATCTGTTCAGTTACCCGATGCACAAATGGTTGAGCCTCTGGATACAGATACTGTTGTGGGTGACATGCGTCGTTGTCGGGTTACTGTATAATTTCTACTACCGCCGGGATGCGCACACGATGGCGCGCGTGAAACGGCACATTATTTTCCACGGGACAGCACTCTGGCTATTGTTGCTGCTCGTCAATGGGTGGTGGAGCCTTGTGGATTTATGGGGCAAGGTCTATAAGACACCACTGACGTTGGAAATCTCCTCGCTCCACGGACTGTTTTATGTTGACTTCCACCGTGTGGCTGCAACGAAACTCTATTGCGGCGTACTCATAGGCATCGCCATCGTTATTGTGTTTAATATCTTCTGGCGACGGCGGTTGTTGTGGTACGTGACCGCCGGCGCATGGGGACTCAGCTACGTCCTGCTCCTCCACGTCTACCCAATCGGGATCTATCTATGGGACGCACGTATCGATGTCATCGTTAAGGAAGAACCCTATCTCGCACAGCACATCAAAGACACACAGCGCGCTTTTGAACTCGATACGATTCAACGCGTGACCCAAGAGCAAACGCAAACCCCCGCGACACTCGAAACGATCACCGAGAATGAAGACATCAAAAAGAATATCCAAATCTGGGACCGGCGCGTGCTACATGAGGCACTCCGCGAAAAACAGATTGTCCCACACTACAACTTCCACCGGTTCACAGATGTCGATAGATACAAGGTAGATGATGAGTATCGCCAAGTACTGATCGCAGCACGCGAGGTCGATCCCGAATCCAATATCACGGGCTGGGAGCAGCTGAAACTCGAATACACACACGGCTATGGCGTCTGCATGTCGCCGGTCAACGTTTTCGTTAAGGACGGTTATCCCGACTTCTGGGTCAGCGAGGTGCCAATAGAAAGCAAATTTGGACTCACAGTCGAGCAGCCACAGATTTATTATGGCGAAATGACGCACAATTACGTGATCGTAAAGGCGGGACGGCAGGCAAACGGCACCAAGGATAACGTCGAAACAGCAAGCGTACCCGACAGTACGGATGTAGATGTCAACGCCAAAAAAATCGCTGCAGCGTTAGCACATACCTACGAAGACGGGACAGGTGGGATTCCGTTAGGCGGTTGGTTCCGACGGCTCTGTTTCGCACTCCGATTCGATTTCTTTCGGGTCCTCCGGTCAGATCGGATTACGCCGGAGAGCCGGATTATGTTCCGGCGGAAGATCGGCACCCGGCACGAGGAACGTCTCGTCTCAGATCGCGTCTCATATATCGCACCTTTCCTTAATTATGACCCCGACCCGTACATCGTGATTAACGACGGACAATTATACTGGATCATCGACTTCTATGTGACGAGCCAGTATTACCCGAACTCGCAAATGTATATCGATGACACGGCACAGCTGACAGCCGGAAGCGAATCATACGAAGAACCCGACTTCGATAAGTTCAACTACATCCGGAATTCCGGGGTCGCTGTCGTCAACGCTTACACTGGTGCCGTGAATTTCTATGCTGTTAAGGAAGATGAAGAGGTGATGCAGGCTTATCAGCAGGCGTTCCCGGAACTCTTTAAAACGGTCACTGAGATGCCGGACGGCTTGGCAGCACATCTGCGATACCCAGACTATCTGACCCGGATTCAAGCCAAGATGTACGGGAATTATCACCAGAACGCCGCTGATTTCTATGAGCACCGCAACCGCTGGGCTATCCCGAAAGAGGCCTACTACTCCTCAGAAGCAGATCAGGAGATGATGCCGTACTACACCATGCTCAAACTCCCGGGTTCAGATACGGTCGAATTCGTGAATATGATTCCGCTGACACCGCCGAAACGCGAAAAACGACTCAAGGCATGGCTCGTCGCCCGCTGCGATCCACCCCACTATGGCGAACGTCTCGTTTATATCCTAACGACCGATGTCGCTGGGCCCACGCAAGTTGAGGAGGACATCAACAAAGAAATCGGTCAATACCTCGTCGGTTGGGAGAAGGCGAGTGATGTCATTCGCGGCAATTTGCTGATTATCCCGATCGCGGACACGTTGTTTTATATTGAGCCGATCTATCTACAAGCGAAGGAGCCGAAGCCGAAGAAGGGTGAGAAGGCAGAGATTGATGAGAATCAGCCGCGGCGTCCGAAGTTAGAGATGGTTATCGTGAAGGCAGGCACCAGCGAGCTCGGAACAGCGAAGACGTTTGATGCAGCGTTGGATGTAATCTTCTTAGGAGCACCGGTAAACGGTGAGCAAGCAGCAAACGGCGAGGAAACCTTAACGCTGCGGGATGTCTTACAGCAGATCCGCCAAGCAAACGAGCAGAACGGCGCGGAGATGGATGAACTCTTCAAGCAGCTCGGCAATTTAATCGGAGATCGGTAGTCCCATCGGTTCGGTTAGATCGCATCCCGGCGGAGCACTTCATAATGCGGCGAACACGCCGCTAACACGGCTTCTAATTCCGTAGGAAACGGCTCCAATTTCGGACGGTACGGTGCAAACCCCGTACTCCGATGCACATTGCCATACCAATACGGTGCCCAGACCCCATCCGCAGGATTACCCCCCGCCTCCCACGCCAACATAGACGCATCAAAGCGTAAATCGAGCCGTTCACAGAGTTGACACAAGACACCCCGCGGATCCTCCAAGAGCAACAGCGCATCAAGAACCGGCGGCGCTTGTCCCGCAGCACGCAACGAGAGAAACAGATCGTGCTGCGTCTTGAGTCCAGTGTCAGCAAGCGTCGGGAGCCCGATGACCTTCGCAAGCGACAGGAGCATCTCTTTCGGGTCACGGATAAGGAAGATATTGAGCGTCTGTTCGAGGAAACTGAGATCGATCTCGATGAGATGGTGCGCCATCTGTTTCATGAACAACACAGGAGTGTCGCAGGGACCGAGGATGACATCACGGACCACTTCTGTTGCGTCCGCCGCCATTGATGCGATGACTTCAGCGGTCGCCGGATGTGTACTCTCGGCAGTATCGGCGCCGTATTTTGTATGGAGGTAATGTGCGTAGAGCGGTTCGTCAATAACCTGCGTATCGCTGCGCTGTGCGAAGGCATACATGAGTGCAGTCGAAACATTCCGAGGGCCCGACCAGAGGCAAATCCGTTTTGTTTGCACGTTTTCTTTAAAGTTCCTTTATATTAAGGTATATAGTTATCAGTTTTCAGTACGATTTTTTCTGCGAAAAAATCTTTCAGTTATCAGAAAGAGACTTCAAACTATCAAAAACCTCTTATAACTGACAACTGATAACCGATAACTGATAACTAAATCACCTTCTCCTACGGCGTTTCCGTGCGGGCGATGCCTGTTTTGTGGGTTCCGCTGCAACGGCTTCCGCTACTACCTCGACAGGTGGACGGGAACGCGCCCAGAAAATCAAAACGATACCGACAATGAAGGCACCAATACTGAAAAGCTGCGCCCCTGTCATCCATCCCAACACGCGGGGCGTGATCCGCCAAAATTCCGCAATAAATCGCTCCACACCTAACAAGATTAGACTGCTACCGAACAGGACACCCGGAATGTCCTCTAACTTGCGGCGCTGCGACCAGAGGATCCCGAAAAATGTGAAGAATATGAGCGTCTCATAGATAGGCGCCGGATGGACAGGGACATCTGTTGGGACAGTGCCGTTCGGGAACGCCATCGCCCAAGGGAGATCGGACGGCGGGCCATAGTCACCATCACCCGCCAAAAGACAACCGATGCGACCGATCCCATAGCCGAGAAGGAGCGTCGGCCCGATAATATCAATCGTAGGGAGTGTCGGGTTCGGTGACCGGACAACGACAATGAGGACACCGAGACAACCGCCGATGAAACCCCCGTACCAGACCAACCCGCTCGTAGAGAAAAGCTCGGCGGGTGTGATCCTACCGTCTAAGAGTGCCGCATAGATTTTCGCGCCGACAATCCCACCCATAGCCGCTGCGACGACGATAGTCCCTGCGAGCTCTGAAACAAAACCGCGTCGTTTCAGTTCGTGTTGGATCACAAAGGTAGAGGTAATAAAGGCAGTCGCTAACATCAGCCCGTAGCTATGGATGCCGACGGGACCGAAATCGACAATCGTTGGATACATAGATATATTCCGTTAAGTTAAGATATTGAGTTCTTCGGTCTTCCTATCTATTCGCATGTTATCTATCTTCACCCGGAG
>JAPPDN010000376.1 GCA_028824575.1 Candidatus Poribacteria bacterium
GCTGCCTTAGAAATTACCGAGAGATACTAGGGATTTTCGCTTGATCCCTCACCGCAAACCTGCTATCATACCCCTATGCCGCAACTCAACCTCAAACCCAGCCACAAAGCAGTCCGCGACTATTACGCCACACTCCAGCAGTATAATCGACACGCCGTAACGCACGAAGGTGCGGTCAGCAACCCTTTCGCCTTCTTACTCGATGCTTGCGCAAAACAGGTTAACGCCACGCTCATCCCGCAATATGCGATGCGCGCTTCAAACGGAAACCGCATCGTTATTGACGGGGCGATCCTCGACGAATACGGTCTTCCGTTCGCTTATTGGGAAGCGAAGGATATAGATGACGACCTCCCGAAAGCCGTCGCAGAAAAACAGGCGGCGGGTTACCCATTTGATAATATCTGCTTCCAGACACCAGAGCGCATCATCTTATACCAGAACGGACAGGTCGCTTTAGATTTGGACATCACTGAACCTGCGCAATTAATTGCAGCACTCCAGTATCTATTCGCTTACGTCCCACCCGCATTGGATAACTGGCAAACCGCTGTTGCGGATTTCAGAGAGCATGTGCCTGACCTCGCAAACAGGCTGAAAGAACTTATTGACCAACGCCACGAAACGGATACAGCGTTCAAGGAGGCGTTCGCCGACTTCTATGAAATATGCCGTACCTCTATTAACCCGGAACTCTCGCAGGATGCCGTCGAGGAGATGCTCATCCAACACATCCTCACTGAACGCATCTTCCGCACGGTTTTTGAACGATCGGATTTCACGCGCAGAAATATCATCGCACGCGAGATTGAAAACGTCAGCGATGCGCTCATGCGACACGCCGTGAGTCGAGACGCGTTTCTCGCGCCATTGGATCGGTTCTATGTTGCCATCGAACAGGCGGCGACACTCTGCAGGGACTTCACCCAAAAACAGCATTTCCTCAATACATTTTATGAGAAATTCTTTCAAGGGTTCTCCGAAGATGTTGCAGATACGCACGGCATTGTCTACACGCCACAACCGATTGTCGATTTCATGGTGAAAAGCGTGGAGCATATCCTCAAAACCGAGTTCGGTCGATCGTTGTCGGATACTGGGGTTCATATTATTGATCCGTTTGTCGGGACCGGTAACTTCATCGTCCGACTCATGCAGGATATTCAAGGCACGGCATTAGAAGCAAAATACCGTCATGAACTCCACTGCAACGAGGTGATGCTCCTACCCTACTACATCGCCAGTCTCAACATTGAGCAGGAATACTTTCAACGGACAGGGACGTATCTGCCGTTTGAGGGCATCGCACTTGCCGATACGTTTGAGTTGCTTGAGCAGGAGCAAGGTGAACTCTTCACGCGTGAGAACACAGAACGTGTGAAGCGACAAAAGGCAGCGGATATGTTCGTCGTTATTGGCAACCCACCCTATAATATGGGACAGATTAACGAAAACGACAACAATAAGAATCGGAAGTACGAGACGATGGACGCGCTGCTAAAAGAAACGTACTCGCAAGATTCAAAAGCAACCAATAAAAATGCCCTCTCGGATCCGTACGTGAAAGCAATTCTCTGGGCATCAAAACGGATTGGAAACGAAGGCGTTGTTGCGTTTGTGACGAACAACGGCTTTCTCGACGGTATCGCATTTGATGGCATGCGAAAACACCTCGCACAGGATTTCACCAAGATTTATCACATTGACCTGAAAGGAAATGCACGTACCTCTGGTGAACGCCGCCGAAGAGAGGGGGGCAACGTCTTTGATGACCAGATTCGGGTTGGTGTCGGAGTTAGTTTCTTCGTCAAGCAGACAGAAACAACATCGGAAACGGCTGAAATATGGATATATTCTGTTGACGACTACCTTAAAGCACGCGAGAAGCAGAAACTTTTAACCGACTTCGGGGATTATACAAACGTTCCAATCAAGCAATCAACGATTGACGCAAAGCATACTTGGCTCACCGAAGGTCTCCACGCCGAGTTTGACACCTTTATCCCGATAGGCACAAAAGAGGCAAAGGCAAAAAAGGGGACTGCAACGGAGGTCATCTTCAAAACCTATAGTGCTGGTGTTAAAACCAATCGTGATGCGTGGACTTACAACTTTAACCAAAATACCCTTACGCAGAACGTTCAACAAATGGTTGAAGTCTACAATACAGAAGTTGCTCGATGGGCTCAACAGACAAACAGGGAAGTAAATGTCGATGATTTTGTAACTTATGATGACTCAAAAATCAGTTGGAGTCGGGACCTGAAGGTGAAGTTAAAACGAGGGAGCAGTATTGAGTATGCAGAATACAAAATTAGAACATCACTCTATCGCCCGTTTACCAAATCAAATCTTTATTTTCATCGAATAATAAACGATGTTGTATACGTATTTCCGTCCATTTTTCCTACACCGGAGACAGAAAAGGAAAATAGGGTCATTTGTCTCAAGGCTCCTGGAAGTAAAAAGTCGTTTCATTGCCTGATAACACAGCAATTGGCAGATGTCCATCTTACTGGCGATTCCCAATGCTTCCCGTTCTACACCTACGATGAAGACGGTACAAACCGACAAGAGAACATCACCGATTGGGCATTATCGGAATTCCGAACGCATTACAACGACGACACTATCACCAAATGGGACATCTTCGACTATAATTATGCCCTCTTGCACCACCCCGTCTACCGTGAGAAATACGAGATGAACCTCAAGCGCGACCTCCCACATATCCCGTTTACCGAAGACTTCTGGGGATTCGCCAATGCCGGTGCAGCGTTAGCAGATCTGCACGTTAACTACGAATCCACCCCGAAATACGACGGGTTGAAGTCCATTGAAACACCGGGGATGAAGGTAGATTGGCGCGTCGAGAAGATGAAATTGTCGAAAGACAAGACGCAGTTGAAATACAACGATTTCCTGACGCTGGACGGGATACCCGCCGAAGTGTATGACTATAAATTAGGCAATCGCCCTGCGTTGGAGTGGGTCATAGATCAGTATCGTGTGAAGGTAGACAAACGGAGCGGGATTGTGAACGACCCGAACCGTGAGTCAGAGCAGCGGTATATCGTAGACCTCATCGCCCGCGTCATCACCGTCAGTCTGAAGACAGTAGAGATTGTTAACGGCTTGCCGCCATTGTAAGTTTTGCCTTCGCCATTCGATAGCGAGGTTTTATGAGGTTTAAGTATTTAAATCGACAATCCCCAGGCCCAGTAGCCCCTGTGTCTAACAGGGCTGGACCCTATTCATAACCCGTGTATATCGCAGAAGTTCTCTTGAGTTCCAGGGGTTCATTTCCTTGAATGTTTCTTCAGCATCCGTGTAGAATGGTCTGTCCTACAACCGGATCAACTCACAAGTAAATCGTATCTGTCCGAGAAGGACCGGCACCAAAAAATGGAATCTTTATAGCAACTAGCAAGGAAATTGAAAAGCAAAACGTTACAAAGAATCCATCCGTTAAGAATTTGGAGACACTCTTTTCTTAATTTCATTTGTAGTGTGATCTATAAGTTCCCGCACGTGTTTCTGTTTTATAACAATACCGAGCCCAATTACTTCTTGAACTCCAAGTTGTGGCATATTCGCTGGTAATATTTCAAGTTTTGAATCGCGAATCATCGTTTGAGAAACAACACCGAGCAGCGCATATTTATTATCCCAATCAACAAAGACAGGGCTACCACTGGATCCCGGAAATACTTGTGCATCAATGACAACTTGCCCTCTACCATTAAAATCAACATTAGGCATTGATGCAATTGATCCTTTTCTAATCAGAGGCAGGTTGTTCGCGAGGTCATAGCGATCGTTGGGATAACCTATAAATATAACGTCTTTCCCTGCTGCAACCTTATCGTAATTTATTGGTTTTAAGAGATCCTCGTGTAAGTGCTTATGAAAAGCATCTGCATGGATAATGTCAGAGACATCAAGACACGTCAAATCAATCTTTGGATCGGGGTGATCAAATAAATTTTCTAATCCAACTTGAACAAATGTATTTATATTCCCGAAGTCCGGAGTTCCATCTGCTTTTTTTCGATTTAATTTAATAATCACTACTCCTATAGGATCCAACCTTCCGCTTGAATCACGAAATACATGTTTGTTTGAAATCAATAACAATTTCGCTTTTTCTGTTCCATCATCCAGGGGAACCGGTGCTGAATAAAAAAACCTGTCCCCATCTTGATTTCGTTGTATGATTTGATCTCAATTCTGGTGGTTATGTAAGGCATTTGATGGTCAAAGAATTGTTGTGACATGTGCTTTCCTAATTAGAAGTTGTATCACCATAAAAACAGATAAAGGCAATGAAATAGGTTAGTTTGTATTAACCCTTGCCTTTAACTTGCATGTTGTCAATCACTCGAGTACCGAATGTATTCCTGACGGAAATAAGTTCTTTAAGTAACAACCCGTTAATAGCGAGTAATGTATCAGTCTCGTAAGTTCACCGTTAAGGCTTCAACAAATTTTAAGAATCGTTCGACATTTTACACAATGGCCGGGAGTCTACCTCAGGGCTAATTGCGTTTAAAATATGAGAATTAATCCACACAAATCTGGAGATTTTCATGTATTATAGTAGATTCCATAATTACCTATACATTTGGATTGTTGTGTGAACTGTGAAGTTGTGTGTCCCAATGGCACAGGCTAACAGCCTATGCTACAAATGTAAACTTATTTTCGGATTTTACTATAAAGTAGCAATTGAAGTGCCAAATGGGGCTTAGTTCTGTGAGGTAACGTTTTTCTACAGAGATACTGAAGAAATACCCAAACAAATAAACCCTACGGGATTCAAGAAGGTTTTTGAGCCTTCAAGGTCTTTGTGTAAAATCCGGTTCGGTTAGGAAACCGAACCTACCGGCCCTGGGGACCGCGACGGTTGTTTTTTTTAAATTGACATCTATGGTGTCGTTCTAAACCAGCACCATAGGTGTCAATTTAAGAAAAAACCGTATCGTCTTGTAGGTATTTTTGCTTGGGTGTTTCCGTTAGGTTGAACGAATGCCACCAAAAACCCGAAAATCAGAGAAAAACACAACTTGCTCCAGATACACCACACCCATCAGAGACCCAGTGAAACCCAACGCTTTGGATTTGAAGGTTCCGCGGTGCTGACAGCGTAAAGTTGGGTTTCACTCCATTCACG
>JAPPDN010000858.1 GCA_028824575.1 Candidatus Poribacteria bacterium
CTTGAATTTAATACAAAAATATTTGAAAATTATCTATATATTGTCTTAATATGTAAAATTATACAACAATATTCGATATATAGTCAAATATTTTTTTCCCAAAACAGACGGGCTCGTAATCGTGCGATTCTGCGGCGTACGCGAAGAAATCCGCAGAAATACGCAAACAGGTTGTTTTTGAAACCTCGCACAACCTGTAAAGCGAGGGATGTTTTATAACCCGACGGACCGCTTGGAGGACATGTGAAACAGAACCAAAACGGTCTCTGGAGCGAATATGTCCGTTAAATCAGCGTGCGGGCGACAATGGCAAGTTAACTATTCAAGTAATCACTATATTTTTAGCAAAACCTTCGGATTTGGAACATGGTATCCTTGATAGCGTTTTGATGATACCTCAACCGTTTAAGGATATGCCCAATCAGCCCCAGCACTTCAAAGAATCGCCATAACACTGCGATCATAAAGATTAAGCAGACGATGCCCAAGACCGATAAAGTCAACTCGAAATAAGACATAATCAAATTCCTATTAACTCCTTTCTATAGTTGTAGGTTTTTGAAGGTGCCAGGACCTCATTTTGATAAGTTCACTTGAACTGATCAACCAACGCTTTGAGTTCTTCAAATGTGCCGTGATAAGAGATTGTCATACCATCCGGGGAACGGACACCGCATTTCACGTGTATGGATTCACCAGTTTTGAAGCTAATTTGGGCAATGTGTTGTCCAATTCTGCGGATGCGTTGAACCCTGCTGAGTTGGATCTGCTTGCCACCGAGTTGAAGTTTCATAAACATCTCCTAATTTTCATCATCAATCATAAACCATTTCTACATCCCAAATAGGTTGCCTTGACAAACCCTCTAATAGTCCCTACAAATGCCATCACTCTGGGGTTTGGGTGTTTGATTGATGCACATTTCCACACAGATGCTGAAGAGATACCCAAGCAAAAACCGCCTATGAAACGTCTACTGTTAGTCGTAAGCATACGATTTTCCTTTTAGTTGGTTCTCCTATTGGTTGACTTGTTGTTGGCTTCAATATATTCTGCCAAGAGTGTTTTTAGGTCTTCAGGAGTTCCAGCGAATGATATAGTGTTGTCTGGTATTTTTACACCACATGCCACGGTTATGGATTCTCCGGTTATGAATTCGAGTATGCAAATTCTTGAGCCGATGCGTTTGAAGTGATTTACCTCTTTAGGGTCTATTGTCTTGCGACCAAGACGAATTTTCATGGCGTTCCTTTCGTAGAAGGGTTAGGTTGGTATCCATTGCTTCTGAATTTCTTTTCAACTAAAGTCAACTAAAAGATTGGGGGTGGGCGTAAAGATTTTGATAAAAACGCCTTTATTCATTAACTGAACCCAATCGCGCTGTATCGGGTTTTCCCTTAAAACCGATATACTGGGTTAACTCAACTCTGGGTATATCGGTCCGCAGGTGCCTTTTAGTATCTGGTGAGTGTCTAAATGCCTCCCCTCACCAAAGACCGCGCGGGTGTTCTCCGTTGCATAAGCCACCAACGTGTCATGTGTTCCGTTTATCAAAAACGCCTTGAAGTTGCGGGACAGGAATGCCCCAGTGATTTAGGAGGTCTGCTATACGTTGTTGGGTTTCATCCGATAGTGCGTGATGCCCATATAAGTTCGCCAGATGCCACGGGATGTACTCTAACCGAATGAAGCGTTTATTCTTTATATTCACACTCAAATTGTCATATTTCCTCATTCTGCGGTTGGCGTGAGGCTTATCTACGCCGAGGTGGTTATAGATCGGCGCGGTCGCAGCGTACCATTCACCATCATGGCTCCTCAAAGTGACATTCAATTTGCTCAAGAAATCAAGTAATTGCATTCGCATAAAAGATTGCATTTAGGGTATCTTCCGATGCGGTGGCATACAGGTAAAGTTACGGGTTTCCAAGACCGCGGAACATAAACTACTGAGAAAGACGGGACAACTTCGTTACAAGCCTCTGACTTTAGTCGGTGGGGACTTGACACAGTACAGGTAGGACATACACCTGATTTTTAATTTGGTTTTTGTCATGGTGTTCCTCCCTTAAAGAAAATGTTTTTTTACTTCTGAATACCACTGTAGTTATATTTAGACAATTTTTGTAATTAATTTAAATATGTAAATTTAAAAGTCTATACATAACTGTAAATTATATGATATTTTTAAGGAAAAAGCAAATTATGTCAATAAAAATTGCATAATACTTTAGAATTTCATCCGGTTTCTTGTGCGAAAAGTCCATTTTCTGAATACCGCGGAGATCTTTAACACATTTATCGAAACTCACAGACTATCAGCAAAAGTGATTACCCTCCATTATTTCTTTTACTTCCCCAAAATGCGAATATAAATGTGGTTTGTTAAAACGCCAGTTTGAAAAAAGTATTAGCAGCCAAGAAGGCATCTGCAAATTGAGCAAAAAGGCAATATATTCACCCAAAAAGACGGGATCTTTAGTGATCTAACCCCCTAAATCCGCTTATCAGGCGGACTTTAAGAAGAAATGCGTAGGTCCCTAAGTCTTTATCAAACTCAGGTTTGTTAAAGACTTGGTACTAAACTTACTAAAACAAGTTCTCTCCTTTACCCGTGATGGGAAAGGAAGAGAACACAAATTCGGATCTGATGTGAACATTTATCGCAAAGGTCTGCGAAAAAATAGAGGTGAATTACAAAAAGTTTTATCAAGATATTACTGTATTTTTTATTTTCATTCAATAAGATATGGCTCAATCTAACTTACGCTTAAACCCTGATTACCATTGGCTTTATATCAAATTTAAAGTTTGACAAAAAATGAGATTTATGATAACCTAAGCTGCCATTTTTAAGCAGCGTAACTTTTATATCGTATTTAATCTTGGATGGTGCTATAATAATCATATTGAACCATATTTTTCAAATATGAAATTAAAAAATATAATTGCAATTTTACGACTTTTGTAATTTAACTCGCGTTAGTTACTCAAGTGGCAACTTGGGTTATGATAA
The DNA here is from genome assembly GCA_028824575.1 of Candidatus Poribacteria bacterium. Lineage (GTDB taxonomy): Bacteria > Poribacteria > WGA-4E > WGA-4E > WGA-3G > WGA-3G. Next base: position 3,017 of record JAPPDN010000858.1, read on the forward strand.
TATACACGCCTAACTTCTATGAAAAATTGAACTCACGCTATGAAAAAAGTCATTGAGTAAAGTTAGGGATTTTAGCGTTCTCCTTCTTGGCAGAATGGGTATCTGGAATTTACCCAGTTCAAGAAAAACACCTTACTGTAAGGAAGTGTGTCAATGACAACCAATATCTCGCAAGATATGATTGCACGCTGCCACCAACGGCATGGGAAGCCATTAAAGCAACGGAAGACGACTGTAACACCTCGGCTTTACAAAGGGCTTCCTTACCATTTCACAGTCTATTGTGCAGACAGATACCCTGTGATGCTTCAAGACTTAGAGGCAGCAAGTATTTCCTTTATGCCGATAGGACAGGCCCCTGGAACTGACCGACCGCCGCGGTGTTTTGGTGGTGAAAGGTTCTTGAGACGGCAACAGGCAACAGACTGGGATGCCATCCGATGGCACAAGTCGTGGGGGATTCAAGTGTATACGGGTATGCCCTCAACACGCGATGGCGCGCCATGGCATGACATCGACTTTAAATATGAAGCCATCTGTGCTGCACCTGATGCCGTTCTTACCTGTGTTCAAGCACTTGTTAACGCTGTCGCGAACCCGTTGTTAACGATGTCAAAGTCTGGTGGGCTCCGTTTTTCTTGCAGGGTACCGGGGTACTTGCATCCGAACACCAAGCAAGCTCGGTTGTATATTTATAAAGGGACCCTGACAGCAGAGAATCGGCACGAACACGATGCATATCTTGAAATTTTGGGTGAGAAAGGATACAATTGCTGGGATGCGCGTTATGAAATCCTGCTTGGCAATCTGTTAGATCCACCTGTGATTCCTAAAGAGATTCTCTTTGCACCTATTGATGCACTTCGCGCTAAACTTCACGAACCTGTTTCCCAAAGCGTACAACACAAGGAGAGCATCCCCGACGCGCCATACTCTCTCGGATCGGGTAGACTTGATCTCGCCAAAGAGGCTTTTTTTAACCGTGGGTTTTCTTATATCAAACAAAAGGATGGATTTCACTATTGGAGCCAGCAAGGTAGTGGGGTTGACAACACAGAGGTATCATTGTGGGAAAGCGATGGTGGTGTGTGGGTATGTGCTTCTACATCTGATACGGGGCTGCCCATAGAGGCAACGCTCATAACAGATGTTTGGAAAGATACAGGCCTCCTGCCGTCGATCCCCGAGACAGGGCTGCCTATAGACGATAAGGTGATCGCCGTGCGGGAAGGGAAACTCAGTCCGTTGGCAATAAAACGACCACGCTCAATGTTACGTAAGTCAAACCCCACCGAAGAGACTTCTAAAACATACGAAGACATTAGCGTTCAGATGCAGCATGCTTTTGATAGGGACGTGCGCGTTCTTGGATTTATTCCTCAGGCGGACTCAGAGAAAAACCGTGAAGTCGAATCCCTTCTGCGGGATAGTCAGGTCATCTGTTTAAACGTGCGAGATACTGAGCTTGTCGTAAAAGCGGAGCAATTTTTTCAAAAGCGAAATATGAAATCGGTTGCCTACTGGCGGGATCGGATGTATCTATGGGAGCAGGTGAAAGATATTCCAGTTGATGTGCGAATGGCAACCCCCTTTCAACGTGGGAACGTCTGTGAGGATCCGCAGCGGTGCGAAGCACTTGAGAAAAAGGGTGGGAATCCGAGCGAAATTATCTGTCCGCAGTGCCCCGTCTATACAGCATGTCGGGAGCGTGGCTATTTATCGCAACCCGCTATATTACAAACCACCCAAGCACAAATAATAGAAGATTTTCGACTGTTTTTAGATCCACAATACGTAAAAAGAGTGGAGCAACTCCTTGCAGAGCGCGATGGAACACAGACGCTCTGCATCATCAATGTCACGAGAGAGAATCAACTGTTTCTTAAATGCAAACTATCCAAAACTATATTGGAGGAATGGATTGTCAACTATCAAGGCAGTGCTTTAGGAAATTTTGCGATAGCCCTACTGAATGCAGTAGAAATCAGAGACAAATACCATGCTACCTCTATCAAACGCCTCCGAACAGTGATACAGACGTTTGAATGGCTGGAAGAAGAAATCATCCAACAGATGTGCCATGTTGAGATACAGGGTAGGGTGGTCGCACGAGGGGTTATTGATGCGGATACTGGAGAGGAATTAGCACGTTTTAC
>JAPPDN010000655.1 GCA_028824575.1 Candidatus Poribacteria bacterium
CCCTAAATTGTCACCTATGTATGTTGGATTTCGCTAAACCTATCTATCCCAACGGTTGATTGAAGAACAGAAGACTATGTATAGCGAAAATGTGCCTGTGATTTTGCCGCTCAACCAACCTACATCTATACTTGTATTTTATTCTCCAACCCACGTTTAATTATCAAACTCACGTTAGGAAAAGAAAATTATTTGCTTGGGTAGATTGGCGGCTTGCCTGATATGCACTTAGTAGTCTGTCCAGTTTAAAATTCGGGGTATCCCCGTTCGTAGTAGGGCAATTCATTGCCCGTTCTGACCGGTGAACGTGCAATAATGCACTTCGCATTTGGGGTGTTTTTGATAGGGTATTTCTGCGTATTGCTGGGGGTATTTGCTTGGGTATTTCTGCGGATTTCTTCGCGTACACCGCAAAATCACACTACTACAAACTAATCTACCTATAATTCAAAGGTGGACAGACTATTAGTTTTCATGATTTTCTCGATTTTCGGAGGGAGTCGCGAGGTAAAATCGGAATCGGAGATCCTTCTACAGTTATAAATCAGTGCCTGACAAAATATTTTTTTCACGTGATGTAACGTTTTGCCAAAAAAATGTGTCTTTAATAATATTGTGATAACATAATTGTGTGGACTGTATTGCACAAAGTCCGAAAGGCAGTGCTTAATGAGATGTTTCAGCGGATGTCAATGCAGCCGAATCTGTTCATAAGGAGGGAACTCCGTGGAGAGAGAAGACGATGTTCAATTGATTCATGCCGTTTTATCAGGCGACGACTCAGCATTCGGCATTTTAGTTGAAAAATACCAAAAAAGTGTTCACGCCCTCGCGTGGCGAAAAATCGGTGATTTCCACTATGCAGAAGAAATTACACAAGATGCCTTCCTCCGTGCATATCAAAAACTTTCCACGTTGAGAGATCCGAGCCAGTTTCTTAGGTGGTTGTACGTCATTACGAATCGGCTTTGTCTGAATTGGCTGCGCAAACAAAAAAAACATGAGAAGCAATTGCAATCATTGGAGGATACACCTATGGAAGAGGTGGCGAGATCTGCTCATGCGCGTTACGTATTGGAACAGCGCGAAGCACAAGCAACTGAACAGCGTTTTGAGATCGTCGAAAAACTTTTGGAAAAACTGCCGGAGGGTGAGCGGACAGTGATGACGCTCTATTATCTCGGTGAAATGACAACGATGGAGATTGGCAAATTCTTGGGGGTGTCGGTAGAAACAATAAGGGTTCGACTCTATCGCGCCCGAAAACGGTTAGAAAAAGAAGAGGAACTTTTGGTCCAAGAAGTTCTTGGTGGCGTGCAGATAGCATCAAGTATCAAGCAGAACATCATGCGAGAAGTTGTTGACATGAACCCGACACCTTCCTCGAGAATGAAACCGTCCTTGCCGTGGGTAGCTGTTGGAATCGCTTTGGTTGTAGCAACTGTATTGATTCTCAGTGTCAGCAACCAACACTTTATTTTTTTTGCGCGCAATGATGAAGACACAAAAGATAAAAAGGATTTCGCTGCTGATTTTACCATAACACTCGGAACCCATAGGAGTGGTGCTGATCTTTTAGAGACACTGATCGAAAAAAAACACAAGGTCAGTCTATGGTCCATTCAATCCCTTAGAAATCAGGATTTTCCGGTGGTGGCAGAGGAAATAACGGTTGATATTGTTGTTATTTCTATGCTGGAGATGGGGTTTGCTGCGGGTGAGCTCGCCACCCTTGATACTATTTATGATCGCGCAAAACAGATGGGACTGGAAATTTGTCCAGTTGAGACTGCCCCGCAGCTGCGTCTGCAATTTCTCGACCAGCCAGACTATACAACCGGGGAGCGGCTGGGGGAATTTTTTGTCGCGAGTGAACCGTTTTTTTCTGGGAGTGATGTCTTCCCTAAGATTTTCAGTGTCGGACGGGATGATAATTTCCCGGACCCCGAAACCGGTATCGGTCTATGGCTGATTTCAAATAATATCGTTGATGCCGAAAAGATGGGATTTCCTGACAAGCTATTTAATGCATCCGATCCTGACAAGGTCGACTACGGAAGTCGTTTTGCATTCGTTATTCCGAAATAAAGAGGACACAGCCCTTATATCCAACAACACCTTAACGCTTCATATGTATTGGGCAGAAGGTGTTGGAGTGGTTGACCATAAGCATGCGAATCTTGATGGCACAGACATTGAAACTCTCATTTTAGAGGAGGCCTTTATGAGGGCATTGCTCTGGATGTAGCGGGCAGTAAGATATATTAGTCACAAATTGACTCGTTCGAGCCTGTTATAGAAGGTAGCATTAAGCGTATAAATCTCGATCGCAAAAACCGCGAAACTATCGTCTCCGGAATACATGAGCCGAGAGGTATTGCCTTGAGCATTCCAGCGGCTGATGTTTCCGACACAGCGCGTAAGGCGCAGGCACAACAAACGAAAGACACACCTATACATGGACAGACACCACTGCCAAGCCGAATGTTGTCTATTACTACCGCATAGAGGACATCTCACATGTCGGTGTCCGTGAACAATTAGCAACCGTTCGTATGAGGGGTTATGGCTCCGCGACTGGTAAGCTGACTACAAAATGGGGTGTTTTGAAATAACAAGAGTAATTGGACGTGGTAGTCCGAGTTTCCTGCACCATCAATTGGCATTTGCTGAATAAATTTATGGCATACTTGAACATTATTACTTTCAACTAATTCCGTAAAGGAAAGCAACTTATGAAAACAAAATTATATGCTGTGATAACATTACTCACCTTTGTTACACTTTTCACTCTGTCAAATGGTTTTGCCCAAGACGCTTTGTCCCAACCAAGCGTAAGGCTAATTTACTTTCTTCCTAATGATCGTCCGGCCCGCCCAGACAGAGTATCAGCACTCTGTCAGTTGATTAAAGATACACAAGAATTTTATGCTGATGAGATGGAACGCCACGGATTCGGGAGGAAAACCTTTCGTATTGAAACTGATAAAGACGGAGAACCTTTGGTACATCATATTGACGGAAAATTTACCGATGCCCATTACCAAATACATACTCCCAACAAAGTCTGGACAGAAATCAAGGAGCGGTTTGACACACCACAGCACGTCTATTTTTGTGCAATAGATATAAGTAGTGAAGTTATTGGTACGAGTAACATTAGGGATCCTGAGGGTGAGTCATGCGGGGATGGCAGTACCGTTTGGCATGGAGGCGGAAGGGAATTAATCATTCCTGCTTCTGGACACTGTTTCAACCTCCCGCTTGTTGCTCACGAACTGGGGCACGGTTTTGAATTGGAGCACGATTTTCGCGATAATGCATATATTATGTCTTACGGATGGAATCGACACCAACTCTCCAAATGTGCAGCTGGATGGTTGGATGCCCATCGTTGCTTCAACGCCAGCGAAAATGTTACAAACCCTGACGCAACAATTCAGATGCCCACGCCGACCGCCGCACCCAATGGGATACGCCTACGGTTTGAGATCAATAATCCAGAGAGGCTGCATCAAGCGCAACTGCTAATTCCAACGACTTCTATAGACCCCGCACCGTACTTTAAGTTAGATGGCTGTCACTTCTTTGAAACTGAAAACAACACGATAGAATTTCTCTCCACCGAGTTATTTGAAGTATCTCAAGATGAAGTCGCTCTACACGTCATTGATAAACACGGACACACGACATGGCAGACATTCTCGATTGATATTGCCCCGATACTGCCGAGTCCCACTTTTGTGTCGATCCCTGATCGAAACTTAGCCTCAGCACTCCGTAAAGCGTTGAAACTCGCTGAAGATGCTCGTATCCCCGAACGCAACCTCCGCAGACTCATCGACTTGGATGCCAGAAAAAGCGAAATAAAAAATCTCACGGGATTGGAACAAGCGACTCAATTGAGGTTACTTGAGCTGCGGGAGAACCAAATTGTCGACATCCGTCCATTGGCTAACCTGAAAAATCTTGAGAAGTTGATCCTTGATGATAATAATGTGCGCGACACCACCCCGCTGGCAAAAATGACGCAGTTAACATGGTTGCTGATCGGTGGCAATCCAATTTCTGACTTCGCGCCTCTGGTTAACTTAACCCAATTAGAGGGGTTATCTATATGGAACAGTGACTTCAGCGATATGACGCGACTCGCAAACATGACGCAATTAAAGCACTTATGGTTGGGGGGAAATAAAATTACCGACATTACCCCGCTGGCAAACATGACGCAATTGAAGGTCTTATACCTCCCACACAATCGCATTGCCAATGTAACACCACTTGCTGGATTAGCGAATCTTGAAACACTACATCTCCAAGATAATTCAATTCGCGACATCCATCCACTCGCAAATTTGACGAAGTTGATAGATTTAAGGCTTGAAGATAATCAAATTAGCGACGTATCTCCACTGGCAGGCTTAGTCAATCTTGAAGCATTGTCCCTTATTAGGAACCCAATTAAGAATCGGAGACCACTCCTCGCGATGCTGCGTCGGAACCCAGAGATAAAAATCTACCTCAAGGCAGATGGCGATCCATTACCGGTTTCGTTGTCCCGTTTCCGTGCCGAACTGATCGAGTCAGGTGTCATCATCAAGTGGGTTACCGAATCAGAGTTAGACAATGCGGGGTTCAACATCCTACGCAGTGAAACAAGAGACGGCGAATTCAAGATTGTCAACCCGACTCTGATCCAAGGTGCAGGCACAACAAGTGAACGGCGCGACTACACATGGACAGATACAACGGCCAAGCCGAATGTCGCCTATTATTATCGGATAGAGGATGTTTCACATGCGGGCGTTCGGGCGCAGTTAGCAACCGTTCGGTTAAGAGGGCTTGTCTCCGCCAGTGGTAAACTTACAACACGTTGGGCAGATTTGAAAAGACGCAACTAATAACGATGGATAAAATCACTAATCAAGATTGGTATCGTTATAGGTATCTACTCACAGGAGAATATATTCGCCAACCGCCCAGAAATTACACGCAGCAGACCAATTGTAAAAGGCAACACTATAGCACTCGCCGCAAATTACGGGCAGTTGAAGACTTTTAGCGCGGATGGCACACTCGCTTCCCTCACGTTTGAAGTTCGTGCTGGGAAAATGTCAACCCTCACATTATAGTGAAGCCGATAAATAAGTGGCAGTCTT
>JAPPDN010000061.1 GCA_028824575.1 Candidatus Poribacteria bacterium
GGGATTCCATCCCCCGGATATTAGACCTCACACAGGATACGCTGTTGAGTGACATATCAGGATACATCTATTTTCACCGCAGAATCGCCAACTTCTCCAGATACGTATATGTCTCCCCCTTTGAAACAACCGAAACATGACACACATAAACACCTGGGGATACTGCCAACCCATAAGATGTCTGCTGATTCCACCATGTACGCCAGAGCCTTTGATTTAGCCGATCCGCGACACCCTCAATACGTTTTATTAGATTACCGTCCGAATCGTAGACGAACACCCGCATTTCGGTTATATCAACATTTGCCTCAACGCGGAATTCAGTTAAGGTGTCTGAACGTACCGGGTTCGGAAAAACCACGACCTCCTTCCACGCAAACACTTGTGTCAAAAAAGTGGACTCTGCAACCGAGACAGCACCCAGTGGGTATCGTCCTATCACCCGCAGATCATTCTTCCCCGGTTTCAATGGCACCTTTGCTGTCCAAGTCTGTGTTTCGCGATCCAGCACCGCTTCTACTTGACTTGGGTAGACAATGATGTCGATTGGGAAATCTGAGCGAAACGTTCCTGTGATTTCTAATTCATCCGCTTTGGTCGTTGGTGGGAGTTCCAGCGTTACCTGCGGTATCTGCCGTGTTGGGTGAAACATGTCTGTGAGGAGACTATCTATTGTGACAAGCACGAGTTGTGTCACTTTGCGTACTAACCGGAAGTTCACCTTATCGGCGGTATCAGCAGAGGTGTGATAGAAGGTGTTAGCATCATAGTTTTGGGAATCACGCCACGGTGTTGAGCTTTCCGTTAAAGTTACGGCGTTGTACCCACTATCCCAGAACGATTTGTGGGACGAAATGTCAACGAACTCGTCTTGTGTGCGACGAATTTTCAGACCGATGTTGTACCATGTGTTTGCGATGATAAGTGCACGGCTTATCCATGACGAGTCATTATTGCCAACAACCTCAACAAGGTCGCTTTTCCAGTTGAAGCCGAACATATCCAAGTTAAAAACGCAGACGATGCGCTCGCGGGCTTGGACAGTATCATCAGTATTGTTATTTGCTGCCACAGCAGAAGCGTTTCGGACGTAGAACCGACTGCCGAGAAAACCGAGTTCCTCACCGCCTAACGCGACAAATCTTAACTCGTGGTCGTATTCATAGCGACTCAAGAAACGGGCTATTTCCAACATCGCAGCGACACCCGTTCCATTATTGTTTGCCCCGGGGGCTTGAGTCGCTAACGGGTTCCAGTTCGGTTCACGCCCTGCTGCTGTGTCGTAATGCGCGCATATAATAAAGATACGCTTGCTGGATGAATTGGCGCGCGCTGGTAGAACGGCAACGATGTTCTTAATCCCTCCAAAAACTTGTTCACTAACCTGTAGACGTGAGGAACGACGGAACTGACTTTTAATATAACGGACTATGTTCTCCGTTGCTTCGCGGTGGTGTGCGTTCCGTGTTCGGTGTGCGTGGAAGTTAGGTATAGGTACAACGTTTTCCTGCAGTGCGATTACTTGTGCTTCAAGTGCATCGGATTGCACGAACGTAAGTAGTTCATCACCACGTTGCGAAAAGCTACTGTTTTCAGCCATAACGGATAATGGAATACATAGGAGAGAAAGCAGAACGATGTGCTTTTTAATCGCGTCTTGAATGGGGTGTCTTAATTGCCTTGACATACGTGCCAAAATTTTGTATCCTATTTAAGAGTTTCGTTCATTTTAACAGATTTCAGTCTGATTGTAAATAGAGTTAGTGTTCATTATCCTGAAACTGATGTGTGAAAATTTTACGTGTGACAACGGAAGTGGACAAGAAAATGCCAGCAAATCTGCCTCCAACCTACTACAAACTTAAACACGAGCACGAAGCCGCCAAGACAGATGAGGAACGGTTGCGCCTCTTAGAAGAGATGTTGCGCATTATCCCAAAACACAAAGGCTCAGAAAAGGTGGTTTCGGATATCCGTCGTCGTATTGCTGCGCACAAAAGAGCACCTTCAGAGAAAGGGAGTAAAGGGTCTGGTAGAAAAAGTTATAGCGAACATATCCCGAAACAGGGAGCCGGTCAGATTGTCCTCCTGGGACCACCGAATACCGGCAAATCTCAGATACTTGCGAAGTTCACAAACGCTAAGTCAGACGTGTCCCCGACACCTTATACAACGACCGCGCCGTCAGTCGGGATGCTCCGTTATGAGAATATCCAATTTCAACTCATTGATACGCCATCAATCATGCAAGACTTCATTTCGCCGACAGTGTTAACACTCAGCCGTAACGCGGATATTCGGTTACCAGTGGTAAGCCTTGCAAGCGACAATTTGTTAGACGATCTGGATACGGTAACGGCACTCCTTAACGAAGCAGACAATGGCACCCCAGAAAATGGGCAGCTTATCGTTGCAAACCAGTTGGACGTAGTCGGCGCAGACGAGCGGTTGGAGATTCTTAAGGAATTCTATGGCGAGACGTTTCAGATTTATCCGATTTCTGCCGAAACAGGTGAGGGGAAAGATGTTTTATTGCAAGAACTCTATAGGGCGTTAGACATCTTGCGGGTTTATCCGAAGGCACCCGGTAAAGCAGTAGAACGTGATGATCCAATCGTGCTTCCTATCGGTTCAACAGTCCTTGATGCCGCCGTCGGTTTACACAAAGATTTTCAGGAGTTCAAGTTCGCACGGATATGGGGACCGCAATGGCACGATGGACAATCTGTGAGTCGCAATGATGTCGTTTACGATGGAGATGTGGTCGAATTTCATCTGTAGTTGTTTAGAGGAAATGGAGCGGATAGATGTTGAGACGAAAAACGGCATCCCCATATTTTTTATGCTCGTTCCTTATCCATTGCGTTTTGTTATTGGTAATATGGCAATTCGTGCCGAAAGAGGCGCCGTTACCACCACCGTTTCGTGAAAAGATAGAGGCTTTGATAACCCACGTGAAGCCCTTACAAACCCCCGTTAAACCTCCGGTCTTTATTGAACCTGCTGCGCCTCTCGTGGCAGAAGAAGAAAAACCCCCCGCACCACCAAAACCGAAAGCCGGTTTAAGTGCATCGTGGCAGATGGCGAATCAAGACGCAGCGACTCCGAAGCTTGAAGCACGTAGACAAGACAATGCCAATCACACATCAGAAGTCGGTAGCGGCGTATCACATGTGGATCCTATAGTTGGGAAACCTACATACACGCCTGAGAATCTTCTAACACTGAATTCACTCGCTCAACCGATAGCTGCACAACCCCCGACAGCCAAAGTAGATTATGTAGCACCCCAGGGAGAAACGAAACCGATTGCTTTAGAGACGGAGGGTGTCTTAGATGGTTCTGGCGCGTCGCCAGGAATTGAGACACCAAAGATCCACTACGGTAGTGAACGTGGCGACGCGCTACGCGCAGGAGGCGTAGGCAATTCATGGGGTGGTGGCGGCTCCTCTGGAAGTGCCAATGTGGGTGGTGTTTTTGTCTATATGATGCAGGATGTTGCCCGCACACTCGCTGCGGCAACTACAGCCCAAAAAGTTGATATTGTGTTCGTTCTCGATGAAACCGCAAGTATGGCTGATAACATCCGAGGTATCCGTGCTTATGTTGATTTTCTATTTCAGGCTATGGAACGAGACGGACGCGATGCGACTTTCGGATTAATTACGTTCACAGATACAACGAAAACATACGGACGCACCGACGATCTTGGCACCTTCAAAAACTGGCTTTTTAAGATAGGTGTTGATGGTGGTGGGGACCTCGCGGAAGCAGGCTTAGATGGACTCATGGTCGCGGTGAAAACGTCTAAATTCCGTAAGGGAGCACAACGTTTTATTGTCCTCGCAAGTGACGGTGCATTCCATGATGCGGATTATGACGGAAAATCTGCCTATAGTCTGGACGAAGTTATTGAGACACTACAAAACGAGCAGGTGCGTGTTGATGTGATAGGAATTGATTATCTCCCTATCCAACAGATCGCATTGGCAACAGGCGGGACATGGCGTGCAATTCCGGGGACAGGGCACGCTGAATATACGCCACCGTTAGCGTTGACGGTAAAATTATTCTCCAAGTTAGGGACGTTGCGTTTTGAAAAAGGACAGATGGATGATAAAATCACTGTCTACATTAATAATCCACCACGTCCGAAGCAGCTCACCTTGACATGGAAGGTCCTTAACCCTTTGGGAGAAAGATGCTACGGTCCCTTCACAGAAGAAAAAACGGTGCCTGATGACGGTTCAAAGGAGGTAGAATTGACACCCGTGATTAATAAGGAAGTGTTTCAAACGATGCCGGGGGTTTATACGATCATCTACCGGCTTGAAAATGAACATGGGCACCGGAGCATTTTACGGCGGACACTCACATTCTAATTTACAGCGGTCTCATAAATAGTTTGCACGTATTGTTGGATAAGGATCTCCGATGGAAGAAACCCCCTAAATCCCCCTTATCAGGGGGACTTGCAACACATGCGAACTTGTATTTATGAGACAGACGATAGAAAGATTAATTCAATAATGAAGAACCTAATTTTTGAACAGTGCCGCCATCATTTTAACGACATTGTCGGCATCCGGCGCGATATTCATCAGCATCCTGAAATAGGGTTTGATGTGGAACGCACTGCAGGTATCGCTGCTGATGCGCTGCAGGCACTCGGCATTCCAGTTAAGACAGGTATTGGTAGGACAGGTGTTGTCGGGGATTTGGAGGTGCCGGGGGCATCAAAACGTATTGCCTTGCGCGCCGACATGGACGCGCTGCCAATTCAAGAAATGACCGATGTGCCTTATAAATCGAAAATTGACGGTAAAGCACACCTATGCGGACACGATGCGCACACGGCAATGCTTATCGGGACAGCGCGAATCCTTTCACACCTCCGAAGTCGTCTCAAGACGCATGTTAGGTTTGTCTTCCAACCGAGCGAAGAGGTGTTCCCGGGTGGTGCGGAGGCGATGATGGCAGATGGTGTTTTAGAAGATGTAGACGAAATCTATGGGATACATGTCTTCCCAATTTATGCTGTTGGGGAATACGCCACGTGTGTGGGACCGATGCTCGCACAGTCTGATACTTTTCGGATCACACTTACTGGTAGGGGTGGACACGCTGCGTTTCCACATCTCACGG
>JAPPDN010000366.1:0-2818 GCA_028824575.1 Candidatus Poribacteria bacterium
CCGATTGGTATCAACCTTATCCCGATCCGAAACGTAAGGCATCTAAACAGGTAACTGATGAAAAACAGAAAGCCTTACGGGGCGGTTCATGGTTAGAAGTACGTGATGGCACAGCAGAACGCTATTTCCGATGCGCCAACCGTCTACAAGCACCGCCAGACTACAGTGCCGGAAATATTGGATTCCGCTGTGTCCGAGAGGCACCCCCTGGACAAGCCGAGTCGGTACATGTTCCTATAGAACCACTGATTGACTATATAAAACAAAAGAAACTTACCAATCTGCAGCTCCTTCAAAAACGGGCACAAAATAACAGCCTGAAAGATATCCTGATTGCCTTCGTTCTCATCGGAGGCGCAGTTTATAGCGTTGCGGTAAATCCTGAATTGATGTTAGGCGGTACGATCGTCGGCATGATTGGTGTAGGGTTCCTTTTTACTGCAAGCGTGAATTTTTGGCGGAGATGGCGCGCCGCCCGGCGAGCGAAGCAGGTGGAGTCCGAAAATTTCCTAATTTCTCATTAACGCCCTTGCTGACTGCTGATGACTAACAACTAATGGTTTCCACTTTGTCCTAACACCCGATAACCGATTACATATATTTTTCACGTTGACGAAATTTCAAAATCAGTATAAACTTTTCGCAAACCAAGCATCTTTCATGGGGGAACACTAATGAATCCGCTATGTTTAGAACACTGTTTGACCGAAACAGAAAAACAGCATTTTGAGGAAAACGGCTTTTTGGTCGTTGAAGATGCCATCCCACAAGAGATGGTTGAGAAGTTAATTGCCGCTGTCGATCGCGTCGGTGCCGAGCACTTGGACAAAGACGAACTCCCACCCGACGCACGTTTCAACCTTCTTGACTTCGTGGGTAGAGATGAGAGTTTTATCGAGTTGCTGGATTGGCACACAACGTTCCCAAAAGTGTGGGGAATTTTAGGATGGAACATCAAACTCTACCATTCACATCTAATTGTGCTACCACCGCTGCCACCCGAAGAACATAATAAACAGAAACGACTCGGATGGCACCAAGACAGTGGAAGACTCAACATTGAATTGGAAGGCAACCCGCGCCCGCGTGTATCGTTGAAGGTTGCCTATTTCCTGACGGATACATCGGTACCCGGACGCGGTAATTTCTCCGCAATACCCGGCAGCCACCAACTAAACAAGGTAGAAATGCCAGAAGACAGCACCGCGGATCCTGAGAACGCCACACCTATATTCGCGAAACCAGGAACCGCTGTCTTTTTCGATCGGAGACTCTGGCACGCAGCAGGACGTAATACCTCCGACATCATGCGCAAGGTACTTTTCTACGGCTATAGTTACCGCTGGCTCCAACCTCGCGATGATATGACAGTGGAACACGTCATGGAGCACTCCGATCCAATTCGACAGCAGATTTTGGGTAAAAGCACGGGCGGTATGGGGTATACCTCTCCCGGGGAAAAAGATGTCCCACTCCGAACATGGATTCAGGAAAACCTCGGTTCCGAAGCGGTCGTACACTAACTGAGAAACACACCGGACGGGCAACCTTGCCCGTCCTTACCCATCAATGTAAACCAATCATTAAGCGATCCGACATCTGAAAGTTGAAAGGCACTACATTTTTTTTGGCAATCCAAGCAGGAAAATTGTATACTTTTATTAAATAAAACACATACAATTTCCTAACATATACAGAATAGAGGTTGCCAATTCTAATGAAAAGTTTGTTTTGCCTGATGATGACTCTTATAGTTCCTGCAGTTGCCTTTTCACAAACGGGAACAATTGAAGGCACCGTCTACAACAACGACACGAAAACACCATTGGCAGGCGCAGAGGTCCGGATCCTTCAAACCGATGAACGTCAAAAAACTGATGAAAATGGACAATTCGTATTCAGCACCGTTCCTGAAGGCACTTATACATTAGTTACCACGGTGCCTGAGACGCAACTGCTACAACAAACCTCGGTGGTCGTTGTAGCGGGGGAAAGTCAAAAAACCGAAATCTATGTTACAACAGAACAGGTTCGTCTTGAAAGTGTAGAGGTAACCGGCAAGCGTGTCCCCAAGACTGTCAGCAAAAAAAGTATTCAAGCGGATGAAATTACGCGTTTACCCGGTACAGCGGGCGACGCGCTCCGTGCCCTACCAGCCATTCCGGGCATCGGTGTCGCAAACGACTTTAGCGGAGCACTCTATATCCGCGGCGGCTCCGATGAGGATAATCTCTACTACTTTGACAGGGTCCCTGTCGGTTATCCATACCACTTTGGTGGAATTGTCTCGTCCTTGAGTTCTGAAATTATCGACGATATTGATGTCTACGCGGGCGGTTACGGTGTCGAGTATGGCGTGGATTCCCAGGCTGTAATTGATATATCCTCAAAGAACAACAGTCCAACAAATTTTGGTGGAAAATTTAATCTCAATTTTCTCTTCTCGGAAGGGTTGCTACAAGGGAAAATCGGCGAGAAAGGGTTCTGGTACGCAGCTGGACGCAGAAGCTACATTGACTTATTCCTCGGCTCCCTCTCATTCGACGCAGGCGCGATCACAGCCTTCCCTCGCTTCTGGGATTATCAACTTAAGGCGGGGTACGATCTTAGCGAAAAACATCAATTCTTTTTTAATCTCTTCGCCTCTGGCGACCGATTCGCCCTAAAGTTGGACGGCGAAAATGTAGACGAAGACTTTAGGGGAAACACCAGTTTTGAAAGCGGTTTTGAGGGCGCGGGGATCCACCTCCGCTCATTCCTTACAGAACGGCTGACCTCCTTTTTATCCCTCACCCGATCCGATTTCATGTTTGATGTC
>JAPPDN010000366.1:2828-3573 GCA_028824575.1 Candidatus Poribacteria bacterium
GTGTGATGTCAACTTCGGTTCAGCACTCTCTCTCAACATAGATGCACCGAGTTACACCCTCCGCGAAGATCTTACTTACGAACTAAACCCGAAACACCGTTTAGAATCCGGGTTAATCCTCGGGCTTGAACCCGGTCAGGTTACTGGCACTTTCACTCGGATACCTGATGAAGGTGAGGTGGATTATGATATCCGATTCGAGGAAAAGGTACCCTTAGATGAATATGTGCGTGGGCAACGCATTGAAGGCTACCTGCAGGACAGGTATACCCTGTTACCCTTCCTATCTATCGTGTTTGGACTCCGTTTCGATTATTTCAACCGTACCGATGAACTCTCTATTCAACCGCGTGGCAGCCTGCTCGTAGAACTCCCCAATAACTCGGAACTGCAATTCGCGTATGGCGTTTACAATCAGGCCCCAATACCAGCACTCCTTTCTCCTACTATCGGTAACCCTGCTTTAAAGCCAAGTCGCGCCAGTCATTACATTCTTGAACTTAAACGGAAGCTTTCGCAAGAGACAGAAATTAAAATGGCAGCCTATTATAAAGATCTCACAGGCTTGGCAACAACTGATGAAGAAGCCGCTTATCTCAATCAAGGGGTCGGCTATGCACAAGGCACTGAAATCTTTCTCAGGCATCAGCGCGGAGATCGGTTTTTTGGCTGGATTTCCTAGGCGGATGGACTCTCCAAACGCCGCGACCGGAGCGGGGAACCGCATCGTATCTACCACTTTGAT
>JAPPDN010000366.1:3583-5131 GCA_028824575.1 Candidatus Poribacteria bacterium
CCTACGCGTATGCACTCTCCAAACGCCGCGACCGCATCGGCGAACCGTATCGTTTCTACTCCTTTGATCAGACGCACGTAGCAACACTCGCCGCCAGCTACAATCTCACCCCGACATGGGAATTCGGCGCGAAATGGCAATATCGTACGGGTAACCCGTACACTCCGGTTGAAGACGTAAGAATCCAGTTCGATCCAAGGAACGGAAGACCTATCTATATTCCTATTTATGCTGAAACGAATTCTGACCGGTTACCGGCTTATCACAGGTTGGATTTGCGCGTCAGTAAAATCTTCCAATTTGACGGATGGAAACTCGGGTTCTTCTTGGAACTCCTAAATACCTATAACCGAAAGAATTTGCTCGATTACAATTACAGCGACGATTACCAAACACGGGACGACATCAACCAGCTGCCTATCCTTCCTTATTTGGGAGTTACAGCGGAATTTTAACCCGACCTCCTTTTTTAAAAGAATCTGTCTGCTAACCCTTTCAGGAGACAAACCTTGAAAAAGATACTGATCCTTTTAATTTGCATAGTCCCGTTTAATGCTATCGCTCAAACTAATGAAACGCCCCAGTCAAGCTCAGCAGAAAACGAAACACATCGTCCTGTTGTTAAGTTAGACCCTGTAACAGTTGAAGGAGAGCGAATCGAAAGAAAACCGCGACATACTTTGGATGACAGCTTTATCAGGCGTGCCACAGGAAGCGCAGGGGACCCGCTTCGAGTACTAAACCACCTCCCCAGCATCGGTGTGCTGAACGATTTCGTCGGCATCCTCTCTGTGCGAGGCGGTGGACCTGAGGATAATCTCTACTATTTCGATCGACTGCCGTTAGGATATCCGTACCATCTCCACGGAATCGTCTCAACAGTCAACGCTGACGTGATTGAAAATATTGAGGTGTATCCGGGTGGATACGGCGCAGAGTTCGGTGCTGATTCACAGGCTGTGATTGACATCCACTCGCGTACGAAGACTGATACTCGGTTAGGCGGAACAGCCAACGCCAATCCCGTGTATGCTCAAGCCTTTCTTGAAGGGAATATAGGCGAACAAGGGTATTGGTACGCCTTTGGACGGCGGAGTTATATGGGGCCTCTTTTTGAATTGTTACCACGGTTGTTAGAAATTGAGGATGATCGGGTGACCGAGGTGCCAAGTTTTTGGAGTTATCAGGGTAAAGCGGTCTACCAAGTAAATAACACACACAGGTTGGTAGTCAACACCATCGGAGCAGACGATTCCGGCGAATTGAACTTTACTTCAGATGAAGTGTCTGATAGCGATTTGCGAGGTCCGCTGAGCTCAAATAACCCCTTCGATTCACAAGGGATTCATCTCTATTCCGAAAAACAGGACGTATTCACATCAATTGTGTCACTCACGCGTTCATTCTCCCGGAAGGAACTTAAGTTCGGTAAAGGTTACTTCTATCGGAGCGCACAAAGCGTCTACGCATTGCGAAGCGACCTCAAGTACTGGATCAAGCATCCGAAAACGCGGCTGGAATCTGGATTTGTACTTTCAAATCTTCCTA
>JAPPDN010000580.1 GCA_028824575.1 Candidatus Poribacteria bacterium
GCCACCTACCATTAACTGCTGATTACCGATCGCTAAAATAGATTTGACATAAACTTCTAAATGTGCTACGGTATTAGAAATTAACTTTTCGTCCAAAAGACAACCCCACAAACTACAGCAAGGGAAACTATATGGCACGTTCAAAACAGTCAGACCTTTCGTTGATAGAACTCTACAAACAACTAAAAAAACAACACGAAGATGCCATCCTCCTTTGCCGAGTCGGTGATTTCTATGAAGCCTTTTTTGAAGACGCTGAACTCATTGCACGTCTCCTTGAGATCGCGTTGACAGCAAGGAGCCATAAGAACCAGAAATCCCCCGCGCCACCAATGGCAGGCATCCCACACCACGCACTCGACTCCTATCTCTACAAACTCGTCAAAGCCGGACATAAGGTCGCTATTTTGGAGCAGACCGAAGACGCAAAACTCGCACGAGACGAAAACCGACTTGTTAAACGCGATATCGTTCGGATCGTTACACCCGGCACCGTGACCGACCCGAAAGTCCTTGAGCATAAGCAGAACAATTACCTTATCTCGATCTATCCGAACAAAGAGGTCTACGGTGTGGCTGTTGCGGATCTCTCCACAGGCGAATTTCTGGTAACCGAGCTTACAGATCCCTCACGTCTCTGGGCAGAGATACACCGATTTTCTCCAAAGGAGTTTCTCTTTTCCGAATCCTTTGAAGATGCGGAGATGTTTGACCGTCTGAAAACAGAGCTAAAAGCGACACTCAATAATCTACCTGATTGGCGGTTTGACTATGATACCGCTCGCACGGAGCTCCTCGAACATTTCCAAACGATTTCGCTCGACGGCTTCGGATGCGAACACCTACACACCGCGATCTCTGCTGCTGGTGCGCTCGTCTATTATCTAAACGAAACACAGAAACAGGAAGTTGAACACATCGTCTCGCTTCATACCTACACGCTCTCGGATTTTATGGTCCTGGATGCCGATACACAGCGCAACTTGGAACTCACGACCTCTATTCGCGACGGCTCCACAAAAGGCACACTCCTTGAAGTCTTGGATCAGACAGTGACGGCGATGGGTGGCAGAAGGATGCGCCAGTGTCTCTTGCAACCTTTGCTTGATGAAAATGAGATTGAGGGACGGCTCGGCGCGGTTGACGAACTCAAAACCCAAATTAACTCGCAGGAAGAACTCCGCGAGGCACTCGGACAAATGTACGATATTGAGAGGCTCATTTCACGGATTAGTCTTGGCTCTGTGAATGGTCGGGATCTACATTCACTCAAGGATTCATTGTGCCTAATTCCCGATGTCAAAGCGCAGCTGCAAAACTGTAGCAGCGGAATGTTGGTATCCCTCAACGGGACCTTGGATCCGCTTCCTGAGTTAGTCGAGTTGATTGAGAACGGCATCCATCCGAACCCACCCGCAACGATTCGCGAAGGCGGTGTGATATGCGATGGGTATAATGAAGAACTTGATGATCTTCGGCAGATTGTGGGACAAGGGAAGGAATGGATCGCTGCTATGGAGGCAGAGGAACGCAAACGCAGCGGTATCCAATCCTTAAAGATCGGATTCAATCAGGTCTTCGGTTATTACATTGACGTGACGAAGCCGAATCTCGACATGGTGCCTGAACACTATATCCGTAAACAGACGCTTCGGAACTCCGAACGGTTCATCACGCCTGAACTCAAGGAACAAGAAGCGAAGGTACTCAACGCTGAAGATCGGATCCAGACTTTAGAATACGACCTTTTCTGTCAAATTCGGGATGAGGTGTCGAAGTATACGGAAGCCATCCAGAAAATCGGAGCGGCACTCGCAATGACGGATGTCCTCGCCAACTTCGCGTATATCGCATCGAAATACAACTACGTGAAACCGACAGTCGCATCTGTAGATGAGATCGTTATCCGCGACGGTAGGCATCCGGTCGTTGAGCAGCTATTTACACAGGAGGGTTTTGTCCCCAACGACACGCTACTCAACTGCGATGACGAGCAATTACATATCATCACGGGACCGAATATGAGCGGTAAAAGCACTTATCTGCGTCAAACAGCACTCATTGTTTTAATGGCACAGGTCGGGTGTTTCGTGCCTACCTCCGCTGCGAAGATCGGCTTGGTGGATCGGATCTTCACACGTGTTGGCGCGTCGGATAACCTTGTGATGGGGCAGAGTACTTTCCTCGTTGAGATGAACGAAACGGCGAATATCCTCAACAATGCCACCCGCAACAGTCTCGTCATTTTTGACGAAGTCGGACGCGGCACCAGCACGTTTGATGGACTTAGTATCGCCTGGGCGGTTTCGGAGTATCTCTTGGATGAGAAACGGATGGGCGCGAAAACGCTCTTCGCTACGCATTATCACGAGTTAGTAGAACTCGCCAGTAAATATAAACGTGCGAAGAACTATAACGTCGCTGTCCATGAAGATGGACAAAAGGTGACATTCCTCCGTAAAGTTGTACCCGGTGGCGCAGACCAGAGTTACGGCATCCATGTCGCTCGGCTCGCGGGCTTACCCCAAGCCGTGATCACACGCGCACAACAGATACTTGAGGTGCTTGAACAACACAATCTCAGTGTTGAGGCAGACAGTGCAACCGGACAACAGCCGAAAGCGCATCCGACAATGCCGAAACCGCGCCGACGTGTCTCCCGAAAAACGATGCAGAGTGATGCGCTGCAGATGGCACTCTTTACACCGAAGACGCACCCGCTCGTTGAAGAGATCCGACGCTTGGAGCTCACGCAGGTGACACCCTTAGACGCGGTAAATATCCTCTATGATCTGAAAGCAAAAGCGGAGGAATCTGAGGGTTAGGCGGCAGCGATGCAGTCCCCTTCTAACGAACCGAGGGTGACACGCTGGATCTGATTGATTGCGCTCTCTGGGGCATCAATGAGGACGCGGAGGTAATTGTCCGTAAAACCAGCGAGATGGTCATTTTCGCCTTCTCTGCTCGCTTCGATCAACACCTCTTTCTGTTTCCCAAGCATCCGTTGTCGAAACGCTGTGTTAAGACGTTCGCCGAGTGCGATCATCGTTTGGCTCCGTGCAGCGGAGATATGTGGCGACACTTGGTCCGGGTAGGTCGCGGCGGGCGTGCCTTTTCGGGGAGAGTAACGGAACACATGCAATTGACTGAAGCCGATATCTTCAACGAATTGGCAGGATTCTTCAAAGTGTGCGTCCGTTTCACCGGGAAACCCAACCATAATATCGGTAGTGATCCCAACATCATCACCAAAACCCCGTCGTAAGTTCCCAACGAGATGCGCAAACTCTGTGGTGGTATAACGCCGACGCATCTGTTGTAGTACCGCATCCGAACCGGCTTGGAGTGGGAGATGAAAGTGGGGCATGCATTTCGGCAGTGCCGCCATTCGTTCACCAAGGGTATCTGGAAAGTACATCGGCTCGATCGAACTAAAACGAATCCGTTCAATGCCTTCAATGTCGTGGATGTGCTCTAAGATGTCAGCGATGTCCTTGTCCCTACCGGTATCCATGCCGTAGGCACCCAAATGCACGCCGGTGATAACGACCTCTTTGATGCCACTGTCGGCGATACGATATGCTTCCTTGGTGATGTCATCAAGCGGACGGCTTGTCATCCGACCGCGTACGTAGGGGATGATACAGTAGGTGCAGAATGCACTGCAGCCATCTTGCACCTTGATGAGCGCGCGTGTGCGTTTGCCAGCATCGCTAACGCCTTTGCTGAAGCGGGCGTGTTCGCGGATGGCATCGTGCTGTACGGGTTCTATGGAGAGAAGCGGGTTTGATGTGTGAGCGAGTTCTCCTGTAGATGATGGCGTTTCGGTGTGCAATAGGTCTAAGTAGTGCTGAAAATCCGCTTTTTCTCGGTTACCGAAAACAAACGTCACACCCGGTATCTCTTCAATCGCCTCGCGATCGCTTTCGGCATAGCAGCCTGTAACCAGCACTTTTGCGTTCGGATACTGTCGGATCGCTCTCCGAATCGCTTGTCGTGCCTTCTGATCGGCGACGTTCGTTACGGTGCATGTATTGATGAGATAGAGGTCTGTCTGCTGCCCGGACATTTCCTCGTCAACCAGCCTATATCCGTTGCGCTGGAGTGTCTCACGCATGGATTGCGTATCGTATTGGTTCGCCTTACATCCCATCGTAATCAGTTTTGCGGTTTTCATTTTTTTAATTATGGGCCTTTTTGCTCATTTTTTTCGATGTCAAAAAATGGTTTCCTGTTACATTCGGTACGGCTCCGCGAGGGCGGACGGTTTTTCGATCCGATAAATATTATACCGATTTTCCGCCCGAATTGCAAATGAGATGTAGATGTAGCCAGGCGCACTCAGCTTTAAACGGTTGTCGGTTATCAATGGGGAGATCCTTATCAAAAGCCTCCCTTAACTGACAACCGACAACTGATAACTTTGTATTATGATAATTCAACGGTTTTACCGGTGCGTGCGCATTCGTAGATCGCCATGTTGAGCGCGACGGAGCGTCTGCCCTCATAGCCATCAACCGCCGGGGACGCGCCATCATTAATAACACGGAGTGCGTCCTCAATTACACTGTTCGGATAAGGCGGGAGGTCAATATTCGGTTCATCGTCATCGGCGAACTGCCACATCTCCGGTCCGAGACCGACGATCCCTTTTTCGCCGTGGATGTGAATCATTGAGACGTTACCACCCGGATATGTTGTCGTTGTTAGAACGTGACCGAGTGCGCCATTTTCAAATTCGAGAATCGCTGAGGTCATATCCTCCGTTTCGCAATTTTCGTGGTCATAGACATCAAAATGCGCACCGATGACCCGTTTGACAGGACCCATAAACCAGAGCATTAGATCAATGTAATGCACACCTTGGTTCATGATGGAACCGCCGCCATCGAGTTCCCATGTGCCGTGCCAACCGACGTAGTAGCTATCTGGACGTTTCCATTTCATGCGGAGTTCGCACAGCAACGGTCTACCGAGCGCACCCGTTTCCAGTACTTGTTGGATCCTGCGGTTGTGTGTGCCGTAGCGTTCACCGAAGTCAACAAGCAGCTTGACATCGTTGTCTTCGCATGTTTTAATAAGGGAGTTGCAATTTTCGACGCTGACATCCATCGGTTTTGTG
>JAPPDN010000285.1 GCA_028824575.1 Candidatus Poribacteria bacterium
AGGCGACAACGGGATCGTCTCCGGCGCGATGGAAATGAAACGGACTGTAGTAGAAGCCAAAATTTTCGGAAGGAATCGCATTGAGGATCTGCTGCGTGCGTTCAAGATTGTAAGCGAGGCTTCCTTCGTGCGCATAGAGGACGAGCGTCAGATTGCGGGTTTCCGCTTCAGCAGTGACTGTTTTGAGATGCTCAATAATCGTGTCAATCTCGCGAGCGGTGGCATCTTCATTGCCACCACTCGCAATGCTGACGATTGGAACGGACAGCCTTTGGGCAGTGTCGAGAATTGAGATTAACGCTTCAAGTCCATCTGGCGCGTCAACCCGTACTGTGCTCAGCATGGACTTGAAATTGAGTCCAGTCTCTTCTCGGAGTGTGTCAATAGTTTCGGCTGCCACATCCGAAAAATGGGGTTGCGCGAGTTCAATAGCGGACACACCACCTTCAGATAACTCACCGACAAACGCCGTCAAAGGAAAAGCGGAAAATGGAAGTGTGCTTGCACAATAGGTTCTCATTTTTTGATTTATGGCTCCTGGACTGCCTCTATAGGTATGTCATCCCTATGAGGTTCAAGAGGAAACGCCTGAGGATAGTTATCAGTCATTAGTTAAGAGCTTTTCGTTTAACAAATCCCTCTTGTAACTGACAACTGATAACTGACAACTGATAACTGACAACTATTTACCCATTTCCTTCAATGCAGTTAGACAGCGTTCAACAGACTCAAGGGGTGGGTAGGCATCGCTTTCATATTCGACGATATACCATTCCGTACCACCAGTCGTTTCGCAGATACGGAAGATCTCATCCCATGGTACACTGTCCTCACCGATAATCGGACGGAAAGCGGCGTGTCTGTCCGTTTCACCTATTGATTCGTCATACGGCTTGAGATGGACTGTGCCGGCGCGTCCCGGGTATCTCTCCAGAATACCGACAAGATCGGCACCACCGGATAGCGCGTTGCCCATATCCAGCTGCATCACAACGCCTTCATTCGTGTTACCGAAGAAAGTATCCCACGGTTGTTCGCCATCCAGCGGCGTAAATTCGACGTGATGGTTATGATACCCCGTTACCATATCGTGTGCAGCGAGTTTATCAGCGATTCTATTGAAGACATCCGCCAACTTCAACCAATCTGCCCGCGACTGACGCAGTTCGCCCGGTATACCCGGAACGATGACATAACGGTTCTCCAAGACCTTATTGAACTCAATCGTTTCGGCGAGTGTGTCTTCTTGGACGAGGTTGAACGGTGTATGCCAGCCACAGCAGACCAAACCGAACTCGTCAAGATAGCCTTTCAACTCTTGTGCGGGATGCTGAGGTGGACCGGCGAATTCAACGCCTTCGTAACCCATCTCTGCGACCGCTTTTATCGTGCCGCGAGCATCCTCCGCCAACTCATTTCGGACAGAAAACAGTTCTAAACCAATCGGTACTCTTGCCATGATTTTCCTTTCATGTGCTTTCGCAGAAGCGCAGTGCGCTCCGCTGATAAAATTTATTAACTGATAAAAAAGGCAGGACAACCCTTGCCATTTCAGGGGGCCTATCGCGCCGTGTAATTGGGTGCGAGTGGACAGGTTCGGTGACGTGATAAGAGTGCCACTCGTGCCAAACCATGAATTAGGAACGCTGTGCCCATCTGTGATTCATACCAATCTATCCCAGATGCCCCGTAGGGGAGTGTTTCCGGGAAATAGATTTCCAACACTGTCTCTGCAAGTTCAATGCCGCCTTCCAACCACACTGATTCACCGGTGATGTCGTAGAGATCCGCAAACAATTCAAGTGTGAGCCCGGCATCCGATGCTGGAATCTTGAACGCTTCCGACTGAACGCGATCCACTGGAAACTTCTCATCGAGATAGGTATTGCCAACGGCGCGCGCGTAGTCCATCAACCTCTCATTCTGTGTCAACCGCCATCCACCGAGGCATAGCACCCCCGTACTGCACGAAGTTCCAGCACCGTAGACACTGCCCCATGCGGACATACGTTCAACAATCCGATCCGTCTCACACTCGCATAAACTGATAAATTCACGCGTTTCGAGGTTATGTGGTGCGGCGAGAAATCCGTCAATGTAAACCGAGCCGTATTGCCGCATCTGGTCTGCCAACTCAGGTAAAAGCACTTCTATCAACGCTGCAGATTCAAGCAGACTCATCCCTAATGAGAACGTTTGTGTCGGAGCGTTCTTCTCAAAAAACCGTTCTGCCTCTTTGGGTGAACGACTTTCGATACGCAAAAGTCCACGGTCATCCCGTTTTTCCCACCAGTAATCGGTATAATTCTGAATCTGTTGATGGATTTCAGGACGTTGCTCTTGTGTATATGCGAACGCCAAATCGAGGATGTAAAAGCCTGAATGCCGTGGAAAATCGCACGCACGGCCACCGCGAACAAGATGTGCTTTTGTCTCAATGTTCGCATGGCGGATGTATTCAAGTCCGTCGCCTTCTGTCCAGTGATAATCCAAGCCATCGGCGAAACTCTGCACACATGCCGGATTAAACGTCCTCAGTTTTTGCCAGAGCCACAGTGGAACCTGACGCAGGTGGTCGTGAATTGCGGCACCCCCCGCCGGATTCCGCGAGCATCCGACCCGTTCTTCAATCAGCTGCCAAAACGAATGCTCGCCCCAAGGGAACAGACCCGTCGCCGTCCGCGTGCAATGCTGGGCAAAGTGTTTCAAGTAGCGATCCACTGCTTCGGCGTATTCCGGTTTCGATTCAGTTTCAGCAAGCACGTTCATCGTGGCGAGCAACGGCTCATCGTGAATAAGATTACAACCGAGGTGTGCGCGATCACCATCCCTTTGCCCCGGAATCTTGGGCGGTTTCTCTGTTAGCATCTCACCCGTTTTCGGATGTAGAATAGATGGGAACAGCCCTTTGTATGGCTTACTACTTTCAATCATCAGATCAATAGCATTGCATATTTTAGTGATAATCAATGCCGCGTTTACCACAAATAGCACCTCCGCACTGCTGAATGAAAATATCCTATCATAAACAAATTAAAAGGTCAAGTATGATGGAATAGTTTTCAGGTTGCCTTACAGTGAGAGTTGTTGAGATCAGGGTTCACGGGATTTCGGGATTAGATACGAAACATGTTTTTGAGCAATTTGCTTGCCATCTCATTTTTTCTGTTGTATAATCGCGATATAGTTCAGGACTTACGCGACCTTGGCAGTAGAGTCTAAAAATTGACGATAGGAAAAACAGGATTTAGACAATTTTTGCGCATTAGGAGAGATTTATGCACGTTGGACTCATGGAAGGAACGATTCGCCGAGAAACACTCACCGAGAATCTTGATGCCGTTGTAGAACACGGTGTCCATCATCTACAGTATCATGTGCCAGCATCGGGACCGTTGGTCGCCGAGATCCGCGAAGAGATGGACGCTCGACAGATTACAATTTCCGCACTTTCAGGCACTTATAACATGATTGATCCAGATGTTGAGAAACGCCACGCCGGGCTGCGGATGTTGCGTTCTGTCGCTGAGAGATGCGCGCCGATGGGGACATCGGTGATTACGCTCTGCACGGGTTCCCGCGACCCGCAGAGCATGTGGCGCGCGCATCCTGATAATAACACGCCAGAAGCGTGGCGTGATCTCGTTGAATCCATGAAACAGGCGTTAGCAATAGCGGAGGAATACGACGTAGTGCTTGCGCCTGAACCCGAAGTCGCAAACGTGATTGACTCTGCACAAAAAGCGCGTCGTCTGCTTGACGAGATGCAATCCCCTTACTTGAAGGTCTGTATGGACGGCGCGAATATCTTCCACAAAGGTGAGCTGCCAAAGATGCGTGAAATCCTCGATGAGGCGTTCGCACTACTCGGCGGCGACATTGCACTTGCACACGCCAAAGATTTGGACACGGACGGTCAGGCGGGACACCTCGCCGCGGGGACAGGGTTGCTGGACTATGATCAATATCTCGGTTTGCTAAAGGAGAGCGGCTATGATGGCGCAGTCGTGCTGCATGGACTGTCGGAAGCGCAAGTGCCTTTTTGTACCAACTTCTTGCGTGAGAAAATCGCTGCGCTATAGAAGTGTATACGGCACACGGAGCGTGCCTACTACTATTAATCCAAGTTGCTACCTAATAGATATTGGGCGTTTGAACATAGATTTTTCAAGTGTATACGGCACACGGAGCGTGCCTACTACTATTAATCCAAGTTGCTACCTAATAGATATTGGGCGTTTGAACATAGATTTTCAACGGAAATTTTCTCTTTATACCCCGTAGGGGTGTTATGTCTATAGAAAACGGCGTATTTAAGCGACTGCACCCCGTAGGGGTGCTATGTGAATAAAAAAGTGGTAACTTGCGTTACTATTAATTTTAAACTGTGCCGGACATCCGTTCCGCTAACCGAGCAAGGGCAGGCGACGTATCCAACTTTTCAAGTTCCGCCTCGATCAGTGTAAAGTGTTGCGTCTCAGCGAGTGCGGTTTTGATGGCAGCTTCAAACTCACCTTCCGTTCGGACATGGATGCCGCGACCTGCACTAAAGAGTGTGGGTATGCTGCTATAGTTCCAACACCCGATATCGTTAAACGGACCTTCAAGCAGATGCCGTTCCGTGCCATATCCGTGGTTGTTTAAAAGAAGGATAATCGGATTAAGCCCGTAACGCAGGGTTGTTGAGAGTTCGGTGCCAGTCATCTGGAAAGCACCGTCACCGACGATAACAAGCGGACGTGTGTTCGGCATACTGAGTTGCGCACCAATTGATGCCGGTACCGCAAATCCCATTGAGGTATAGTAGGCAGGACTGATAAAATCGGTGTTTTGGGACATTCGCAATTCCACAGCACCAAAGAGGCTATCGCCTACATCCGCAATAACGACCAATCCATCGCTAAGAAATTCGTTGAGGTGTCGGAACAGACGGCGAACTGTTAGAGGTGCGTCAGGTTCGACGACAAACGGCTTTGAATCTCGGTGTGCCCATTCCAAATTCGGTTTCCGCCGCTTTCGGAGTTTCGGTGAATTGATGCCGTCAATAAAATCATCAAACATCACCTCTTCGTAAGAATGATACCGAACTGTGATTTTTTTTTTTTTTTTTTTAAT
>JAPPDN010000106.1 GCA_028824575.1 Candidatus Poribacteria bacterium
TTCTCCAGATGGTTGTATTCTCCGGACTTCCTTCTGTTCTCCAGCAAGTCCCGCCTTCTTCTGTCCTGTGAAAGTATCCCACAACTCCACGGTAGTGTCATTCCCAATCGCCAATGTACGACCATCTGGAGAATAAGCAAGGGTGTCCCCTGCATTAGAATGAGTAGCCAATGCAGCTTTGCGCTGTCCTGTGGCAACATCCCACAACTCTATATCATTGGGACCCCAATGCCCAATCGCCAGCGTGCTGCCATCCGGAGAATACACAACCTTAGTGACTTGGTTCGTATGTCCTCCAAGCGTAGCTTTAAGTTGACCGGTAGTCGCATTCCATAAGCGTATCTTTCCATCCCAACTGCCACTTGTGAGAGTGGTGCCATCTGGACTAAATGTAACAATCACCCCTATCCCGCTTGAATGCCCTTTAAGTGTGGCTTTAAGTTCGCTGGTGACAACATCCCACAATTGTATGTTTCCATCTATACTTCCATTTGCGAGGGTAGTGCCATCCGGACTGAAACTGAGGTTACCCCAAAACCAAGTCCGTCCAAGTGTGGCTTTAAGTTCGCCGGTGACAATATTCCATAACCGTATCTTCCCATCCCGACCTCCACTTGCGAGAATGGTACCATCCGGACTGAAACTCACACTGTAGATAGCCTCCGTATGCCCTGCAAGGGTTGCCTTGTGCGTACCAGATTCAACATCCCACAACCGCACGGTCTTGTCGCTACTCCCACTTGCGAGCATCCTACCATCCGGACTGAAGGCAATGCTGTTGATAACCTCTGTATGACCTCGTAGGGGTTCAAGATGTTCGCCCGTGACGGTATTCCACAGCCGCACGGTATAGTTGCCATAACCCGCACTTGCAAGTATACCCCCATCGGGAGAATACCTAACGCTAACCTCAGGATCAACACCTCTTATAAGCGGCCCTACAACCTCACCTTTGGCTAGTCCTGTGCCAGTATCCCACAAATACACTTTATGGGATGTGCTACTTGCCAGTGTACCGCCATCTGGAGAATACGCGACACTCTTAATCCAATCAAGATCGGATGTATCCGTAGTGAGCCGGTCAATCTCTATTCCTGTTTGTGTGTCATATATCCAAATCCCGGCGGAACCGGCTACTGCCAATCGCCTGCCATCTGGAGAATAGGTTAGAGCCTCTATATTGCCTTTGCCGAATCGAGCTTTAGCCCCTTCAGGTAAATCCCATTGCGTATAGGCTTGCCCGAAACTATTCGGCACAAGCGCAAATACCATAAATATGAGCGTTAAAATTGAAAAGCGTGTGATTTTCATTGGAACTCCTCTTTGCTTGTGTCCACGGGCACCGTTATTTTAGGGCATCAAAGATTTTCTGCTCAAATATAACTTTTGGCATTGCCCCTGCGAATCTCGCGGCTACTGCGCCATCTCGGAATACAAGATACGTCGGAATCCCATTGACTTTATATTTCCCCGTCGTCTGACGGTTTTCGTCGATATCCAACTTCCCAATGATGAAAGTGTTCCGGTGTTCTAATGCGACTGACTCAACGACCGGCTTCATCTGTCTGCAGAACGGACACCAATCGGCTTCAAATTCAAGCACAACAGGTAATTCAGCGTTCAACACCTTGGCATTGAAGGTTGCATCGGTTATTGTAACGGGTTTGCCATCGGTATTAATCGGATCTGGGTTAAGCTCCTCCAGTTCTTCAACGGGTTCGGGAGCAATCGGCTCCGGTTCGGGAGCAATCGGTTCTGGTTCGACATCTTCTTCAATGGGTTCGGGAGAAATCGGTTCTGGCTCCACATCATCGGTTTCGACAACTTCGGGGACCGCGCCTCCACGATTATAGATATACTGCGTGGCATCTGCGCGAAAAACTAAAGCCAAGAATCGTCCATCCCAAGTATATGTAATTACGGAAGGCCTAGGGTTTCCATGCGTGAACCAGTGGATCGTCCCACTGCTTTGATTGAACGGTCTGACGAGTTTGTAGGAACCGGTGACGAACTGTTTCAGAGATTGTGCTTCGCCTTCTAAAACCTCTTGGAACTCCTGTGTGAACGTTGTGGGCGTGAGGCGCAGGGTGCCCGCTACTTGAACGGGGTCGCCGTGAACACTTTTGGAAACGAGCCTATAGGTGCCGCTGAGCACCTCGGCGATTCTGTAAGGTTTGGAGTAGACGAGGATCGTTGCCGTTTTAGAGGCATCTTTCTCGCTACCGTCTCGGACATAAACGTTAACGGTTACGACTTTCGAGGGCACCATCTCTTCGTCTGACTCTGGGGCAGTCCACTGAACTTCGGATCCCGTGTCACTAACCAATGTGCCTTCGGAGACATCCCATATATAGGTTAGATCGTCGTCATCCGCATCAAAAGCCCTGATTCGGAGTTGAACGGTTTCGCCGTATTCAACCTCGGCTGGAACAGTGAAAGTGGTTATTTCAGGTGGATCATTGGTGAGTTCTTTATACTGATCGCAACCGCTGAAGATGGCGATCTGGAGAACTATCAGGATGACCAAACTTATTTGGATTGACTTAGAGAGATTCATAGAATATGTTCCTTTGTTAGAGTAGCTATCAGTCATCAGTACGATTTTTTTCTCCGAAAAAAATCTTTCAGTTATCAGAAAGGGGCGTTGGAATTATCAAAAATCTCTTGTAACTGACAACTGATAACTGTTAACTGCGTACTCGCCTACTTTCGTATGAGCATTTTTCGTGTGGCGGTGAAGTTTCCTGCTGTTAATGTGTAAAAATACACACCGCAAACGTATCTTTCCGTCATCACTCCCACTCGCAATGGTAGTGCCATCGGGACTGAACGACACACTATTGATTGAGCTCGTATGTCCTGCAAGTAGTGCGACCTCTCGGTACGTTTCGGCATCATAGAGCCAGATACCGATACTACTCGCCACGGCAAGCAACGAACCATCGGGTGAATACGTTATCTCATTTATTTGACCTTTACCGAGACGGGCTTTGGCACCTTCGGGTAGACTGAACTGCGTGTGCGCCGCATATTGTGCAAAACAGGGTAGAATACTGAGGTTTGAAACCATTAACAGCGTTAAAATGAAAAATCTTGTTTTCATGAACGTGTGGCTCCTTTATTGGTTGTCAGTGTTAAGGCTCCAGCGATTCTTTAAAATTGCTATCCAACTCCGTCGCCCAACGCACAATCGCTTCATAACTGTCAATGTCGTTTCGCTTCTGAAACCAATTGGCGAGTTGTTTACCGGTCTCGATAAGTAGGTCTCTCGATTTTGGCGCGTAGGGTTTCACGCCTAACGCCTGTTGGTATTTCTCCATCGCATTTTTCGGTGCTTTCCGGTTCATTAAACACCGGATGAGCGCACATTGCACGCGCGCCAACTTCTCAGCAATCGGGTCAGTGGTGTCGCGGTTTGGAGCAGCCTCGCCGGTGCCGGGTGTTGGCGAGGCTGCGGCTCTCGCTTTACTCAACATCACATCGAGTTGAGATTCAAGCGAGAGCAGATTTTGATATGCAACAGCATTCTTCGGGCGTTTCGCGAGGACGGTCTCAAAAGTCGCTAACGCTTTGAGATGCTCATCCTGCACAAGATAGAGATAGCCGATCATGTTGTGCATATCTATCGTTTTTTCAGATGCCGGAATCCCTTCAAAAACAGCGAGTGCGGCTGCGTATTTCTTCTGATTCATCAAGGTATTTCCACGGCGGACCTGGAGGTTCACGAGTTCTATCTTCGCGTTTTTGTGATTCGGCGACCGCGCTAAAATCCATTCCAATTCAGCACTCGCCTGTTCATATTTGCCGACATGTTGATACGCTTGCGATAGATTCAAACGGAGATTGATGTCATCCGGAAAGAGTGCCGCCGCTTTCTGGAGTTGTTCGAGTGCGGCAGCGTAATCTCTTCGGTTCCGCAAAGTTTTTGCGTATTGCTGATACGCAGCAATGAGGTTCTGTTTCGTCTGTTTGTCGGTGGGTTGTGTCGTGTAAACCTTATGAAACGCCGATATCGCTGCTGGATAATTACGCCCCTTAAGAAGGTATAATTCACCGATCAGACTGGCGATAGTTGTATCGTCTGGTTGCAGTTTTTGCAATTCGAGGTAGGTCTCAATTGCCTCATCGGTGTGTCCGGATTGCCGCTGGGCGTTCGCCTTTTGTGAGAGCGCGTCAATCAAGTTAGCCTTGGCGATTTGATAGGTCGGTTGCAATGCCAAAGCGTCGCGATAGGCGCGAATCGCGGCATCCCATTCGCCTTTATTTCTAAGCACCACACCGTGGTTCGTATAAGTGAGTGCAAGGTTCTTCTGCGTCTCAGCATCGTCCGGGGCGAGCTCGAGTGCCTTTTGATAATATGTAATCCCTTGGGAAAACTCGGAGGCGAGTGCATATCCGTCTCCCATGACCCGATAGGTGGTAGCGTCCTCCGGATCGAGACGGATGGCTTTCTGAAAATATGCGGTTGCTTCGTCAAAAGCGCGGCGTTTCAAAGCGTTGAACGCTTTTTGACGGTAGAGTTGATTTAGGTTCTGTTTCGCAGTTTTATGGTGCGGTGAGCGTTTAAGTGCCTTCTCGAATGCCTCTATCGCCTTGTCCATATCGCCTTGTCGGTAATAGAGCGTACCGAGGCGGTTATAGGAATCAGCACTTTCACGGAAGGAACGGTGCCCCTGCTGGCTTTTTACGCGCTGTTCAACCTGGCGGAGTGCTTGGTTTGATTGTCCTGTTTTTTGGTACGCTTGAATCAGTTTCTGCCGCGCCGGTTCATAGTTCGGATCAACTTTGAGGCAGTTCTGAAAATTAGTAATCGCGGGTGTCATATCGCCTTTGTCAAAGTAGACTGCCCCGAGGAGATAGTGCGGACGCGCGAGCCTCGGATTCGTCTGGATCGCTTTTTTCAGAAGGTCAATTGCAATATCGTACTGCGGTGTATGGAGCGGTGTGTTGTAAAGCTTCAAGAGTGTATTGATATCGCGCTGTGTTGGGTGTTGCCCAGTCGCCATGGCGTGGCAGACATCATCGGTGTTGGGACTGTGTCCCCATAATCCGATGGCGTGCCCAAATTCATGGAGACACACGGTGCGCATCTCTTCTT
This sequence comes from Candidatus Poribacteria bacterium, assembly GCA_028824575.1. Lineage (GTDB taxonomy): Bacteria > Poribacteria > WGA-4E > WGA-4E > WGA-3G > WGA-3G. The sequence continues at coordinate 5,099 of JAPPDN010000106.1, forward strand.
GTGAGAGTTCG
>JAPPDN010000631.1 GCA_028824575.1 Candidatus Poribacteria bacterium
ATACTTCAAGGCATCCGAGCAAATGTCCGAGAAGATTTTTTGATTATAATCAATTCAAGGCGAGAATTTCCACATTTTGCGCCCTATATCAATGGTGTTTTTATAGAAGCGCGCGCACCAAATCCAGAATACACATATCGAGATTTATATGAGTTTGAGACCCTTATGAAATGGTACGAGTCGAACTTAAGACAGCCCGCTTTTACCCTCTTATGGGGACGGGTTGAGCAGCCCCTAAAAAGCCAACGCAGGGTGCGCCTGTTTACAACGCTGAGTCTGACGCATTCAGATGGGTATGTCTCAATGAGTGCGTTTAGAGACTATACCTACTACTACAACTTTTGGGATGCCCCGCTGGGTCGTCCTATCGGTGGTGATGAAACGAAAGCGCAGCTTTATGAGAATCGCGAGGGGTTGTTTATCCGGGAGTTTACTAACGGCTGGGCGGTCTATAATCGCTCCGGCTCCGAACAACAGATTGAGTTTGCGGAAACGGTTTCCGGCTGGTCGAGCGGTGTGAAGGATCAACGTCGGCATACGTTGGCGGATTTGGATGGCGAAATCTATTTGAAGTCGGAGATGCTTCCCACTGCAGATGTCAATAATGATGGCGTTGTGAATATACAAGATCTGGTGATTGTCGCAAATGCGTTGGGGGAAACGGAACCCGATCTGAATGGTGATGGTGTTGTGAATATCCAGGATTTAGTGATTGTGGCAAATGCGTTTTGAAAACGGCTTGTGCTAAATCGTGCAACTTTTCTCAACCAATGCCTTGATGACTATCTTTGTAGTTGTGATGATTTATGAAATTCCCTCAACAAAATATCAGAAATCCTATCTTTAAAGAATGCATCGCAATTGAAAAAACCTATACATCACACACCGTCCCGGATTTAGATGAAGAGATTTACTTGAAGTAGGTTTCATCACCAACCGATGTCAACGGCGATGGCACTGTGAATATCCTTGCCCTCATTTCGTCCTTACCTCGTTCTCATCTCATTCTCAACATTTAATCGGATGGAAATAAGAACGTCTGTAGCGTTGTGTGCTAACACTTTCGGACTTTACATAATTGGTGGTTTATCATGTCCTGAAACCTAACCTTCCTTCCGGATAATCCTTAAAAAAACAGAAATTTTCATTTTTTTTTCAGATTATGCACGTTTTCCCTACCCAAATTACGTCTTTAGAAATCAAACGGTAAAAAATCGGTTTGTTTACTGATTTTCGTTTATAGTAAAATCCGAAAATAAGTTTACACTTGTCCCATAGAAAACTGTTGGTTTCCTGTGCCATTTCATAGAGGTTATTATAAATATGTTTCTGAAAACAAACGCCCTCATCACCAAACGATCCAAACTTCTGCTTGGGGTCTTTATATTTTTCAATATGTGTGTGTTTAGATTTGCTTCAGGACCTGTCGAAGCTGTTAGTGGCGGTTTAGTTGCTGTCGGCATATTGGCACTCATGATTATGGAGTCCAAGATCGGTATGATTGTCGTAGGATCGCTGATAGCCGGTAGCGGATCATTTCTGTTCGGACACATGCTGGGAAGACTTTTAGGATGAAGAAAACAACTCTAACCATTCTCATTATTGCTTCTCTAATCGGATTTATTGCTGGATACTTCACAGCTGTCCTGCCCTGTGATCATTGCAAAATTGTAGTTTTGAAGGTAGGAAGGCAACGGGTTTAGGTGGGAAGATTTGAGAACACGGGCAATCATGTGTGTTGGTTACAGTTTATAGTAAAACCTATAATTAATTGGGCACTCTCAAACAGTCTGAATGCCTATAACAGGCATTCAGACTGGCACAAACTAACAGTTTATGCTACAAAGATGTTCACTTATTTATGGGCTTCACTATAAAATGTGTTATACTTCATGATTACGACAACCATAAATAATTTTCATTTTTTTTCAGATTATGCACGTTTTCTGCATCAAAATTACGTCTTTAGAAATCAAGCGATAAAAAATCGTCTTGTTTAACGATTTTCGTTCAAGGTTTTGAAGATTTAACGTTACAGTTGTATGCATAGGAGAAAAAAGATGTCAAAAACTTTTAGCTCGGAAACTTTCAAAAAAACGTTTGACGCGTACGTCCGAAAGTGGCATATATCGGAAGCAGTCTTATTTATTTTGGCTTTCTTGCCTTTTTTGACGTACGGTGTAGCGAAATATTTGGAACATGTCGAAATCGAAATTACGCCATTTTTAAGCGACCTAACTTTCGGAGCAATCGCATCTGGTATCGTCTCTTTTGGGGCGGTCTCTTTTGGGTTTGTTTCGATTGGTGCTGTTTCCTTTGGTTTCATAGCTATTGGCAGCGTATCTTGCGGGTTCATAGCGATTGGCGCAATATCCGCGGGGACTTTTGCTTTTGGAAATGCCTCCGCTGTTGGACTTATCGCTATTTCCACAGGTTCAACCGGGGTAACGCCCCGGGTCGGTGGCACTGCTTTTGGGGTTATCGCGATCGGTCGGCAGGCAAGTGGTCTCTACGCGCTTTCCTATAAAACAAAAGGCAATAGTGTTTATCAGTTTTCACCGGAATGCCAAGATATAGAGGCTGTTACCCTGTTTACTCGCTGTCTCCGAAAGTTTAAGAAGGTGTATGCATAACCGTCTTAACTGACGTGCGGAGCAATCGCTCAAAGTTTTTGAAGACCTAACACTTGGAGGTAATTAAAGATGATCAGCAGAATTAAACACGCCATCGTGGTGTTATTTATCCTTGGTAATTTTTCTCTCGCTGCCGCTGCGCCGCCTGAGGTGACACGCTTTACCTTAAGTAACGGCATTAAGGTTGTCAATCTCTACGTTGAAGATTCCACAGATGTATGTATTTTCAGTTATTTACCCCTCGGACTTGTTGCTGATGGAAAGGCAAAAACACAGTGGAGCCATCTCATTGAGCATTTGGTATTACGAACCACGGGACCGATTAACAGTTACATAGAACGTAATGGTCAAACAACGTACCATGGGATGCATCTGGACTTTATGGGCACAATGGACAATTGGAAGCACGGTTTAGAATTGCAAACCAAATGGCTGTCCAATTCTCCACTTTCAGCAACGGATTTAGTTGAAGAATTACCCAGAGCCTTGAGTGAACTCGACTTTGTTACCAATAATCTGCATACCGGGCTCTTCGCTATGGCAGCGTGGAACCAAGTTTTTCGGCATGGCGAAACCGATATAGCGATGCGCGGCGCGATTGAATCCGCCGAGTTGAGTGAACTACAAGCATATAGAAACCGCCACCTTGTCCACGCAGATCGCGTGCTTTTATGTGTCATCGGTGGGCTTGAATCCGAAACATTGCAAGCGGCAATGGAAGAACAACTCGGGCAAATTAATTTAACTGCTAACACGCTTCCAAGTGCAACAACACCAGCAGCGGAAAACAATCGGCGTGCTACTTGGGACGTGAATGTAACGCATTATATGGAAACTTATGCAATTCCGAACGCAACACATGAACACTACCCTGCGTTTTTTGTAGCGAATGTGCTTTTGAATCAATCACTCATGATGGATTCGGAACTAAAGCAGCTGACAGGTAGTATTTTTTGCGGTGTAGATCTCATCACACCCGAACAGACATATTTATTCGTAACAGCGGCACTCAAACCGGATTCAGATATAGAAAAGGTTAAGCAGCGGATTGGGCAGCTGATAAACCAGGTGAAGCAACCAGAGAACAACTGGCAGGTCGCAATGGCTGCTCCAGCACTCTCCCAGCAATTCAGCGCACCCATGGATATAGAGATGGTAATGCAGCAGCACAAACCTGCAGGTATGACAGAAACTATGATGCTCGGGAACCTGGGTTTACAGTGGGGTTTGCTTGAATACCAACATGGTGATGCCTTACCTAAGTTTGCGAACGCGCTTGCCAATGTCTCCGCGGATGATGTCGCCGATGTTGTTAATCGGCATCTAACCGAAGATGAACGGATGACGTTAGTTCTCACGCCGCGGGCATCGGAGTGATATAAAGTATGAGCACTGTATCAGGTTTGAGTTTATAGGTGATCCAGTTTGTAGTAGGGCAATTCTGCGGTGTACTCACCCAAATGCGATCTGCATTATTGCCCGTTTCTGTCCCACGGACGTGCGATAAATCGCACTACTACGAACGGATACATCTACAATTCAAGGACGGACAGACTATTAGCAGGAATCCAGTTGTTTGTATTGAGGCATTATGGAGAGTCCCGATGGATAAAGATGACGTTCAGTTGATTCACAACATCCTATCTGGCGACGATGAGGCGTTTAGCACCTTGGTTCAAAGGTACCAAAAGAGTGTTCACGCCTTGGCGTGGCGGAAGATCGGCGATTTTCACTATGCTGAGGAGATTACGCAAGACACCTTCCTTCAAGCTTATGAGAAACTCCCGACCCTCAAGAATCGCAATCAATTTGCGGGGTGGTTGTATGTTATCACCAATAATCTATGCACCGATTGGCTCCGAAAGAAGAAACCTGCCATGCAATCACTGGGGGATGCGTCTGTGAAAGCTATAGATAAGTTAACCTATGAGCGTTATATATTGGAACAACGCGAGACAGAAGCAAGTGAACGTCGTCATGCAATCGTCCAGCAACTTCTGGAAAAATTGCCAGAGAGCGAACGTACTGTGGTGACGCTCTACTATCTCGGTGAGATGACCACGAAGGAAATTGGTAAGTTTCTGGGGGTATCGGTGAACACCATTACGAGTCGGCTTCAACGCGCGCGGGAGCGTTTACAAGCGTCAGATGAACGCTTGATTAACGAGACGCTTGGCGGTTGGCAATTGTCTGGTAACCTACTTGAGAACATCATGCGGCAAGTTGCTGACATAAAACCGGTATCGCCGCCAACTGGAAAACCGTTGTTGCCATGGATGGCTCTCGGTTCGGCTACGGTTTTGGTTATATTGCTGCTCGGTATGAGCCATCAATATCTTGCCAGATTCCAGCGACCGTATAGTTTCGAGGCACAGTCCGAACCCACTATTGAAATTATTGAGGCAGTTGTCGTTCTTGAAACCGATGCAAAACCGGATATGCGAAATCAAATCGGGCAGGCTGCTATCCCCG
>JAPPDN010000293.1 GCA_028824575.1 Candidatus Poribacteria bacterium
CAAGCTCTTCAACTCATGAAAAAAGTACATTATGAAAACTGAATGGCTCTGGCGTCTATAACTTTCTAATCTAATATCCGATGAAAAAATAGATGATGTCTAATCTTGGATATGCTATAATTAAAAAAGGGGGGTGAAAATAATGAAGCGTTCTAATAATTCACCTATATACGTTGTTGCCATTTGTGGAAGCCTGCGGAACGGGAGTTCAACGCATGCTGCGCTCCAAATCGCACTTTCTGGCGCGAAAGATGCGGGTGCCGAGGTCGAATTGCTTCAACTGAGTGCGTATGACCTCGTTTTTCAAGGTTCTGTCGCTAACGAAGATGACTATCCTGCGGGTGTGTTCAAACTCCGGGAAAAGGTGAAACGCGCAGACGGCATACTTCTCGGTTCGCCTGAGTACCACGGCAGCTTCAGCGGTGTCCTTAAAAGTGCACTTGACCTGATGGGCTTCGATGAATTTGAGAATAAAGTCGTCGGACTCATCGGTGTCTCCGGTGGACGGATGGGAGCAGTTAACGCGCTTTCTATGCTGCGCACGGTTGGCACAGCCCTCCACGCGTGGGTCGTCCCGAAAGACGCATCTATCCCGAACTCCTCTAAGGCATTCGATGCTGATGGTAATTTGCACGACCCTGAATTAACAGCACGCCTCAAAGCCGTAGGTAAGCAGGTTACCGAATTCGCCGCACTTCGGAATTCGGCATAAATCCAAAACGATAACGAATTGAAGCAGGTTCAATGGACGCAATACATAACTGGAACGCATGGATTGGCACAGACGAAGCGGGAAAAGGTGATTATTTCGGGCCGCTTGTCGCCGCAGCCGTTTACGTGGATGCAGAATGCCGCGAAACTTTCTCAGACTTAGGCATTACTGATGGAAAAAGGCTATCAAATCGTCGTATCCAAAATCTTGCGGAATCGATGCGCTGTCATTATGCACAACATATCGTTGTTGTGGAAAAGATGCCCTCTGAATACAACTCCCTTTACGCCACTCTCCGCAGGCGGGGGCAAAACCTAAACCATCTGCTCGCGTCGCTTCACGCTGAGGCTATTCGGACATTAGCGAACAGCGTCGGCGCGAAATACGCACTTGTTGACCAGTTTTCTAAAGAAGATCTTATCACGCGGCAGCTAAGCCAGCGAGCCAATAACGCACCGCCTTTACAGCGTGGTGCCGCGTCTACTCCCTGTGGCATAAAAATAAAACAGGTTACAAAGGCAGAACGCGATATCGCAGTCGCTGCAGCCTCTATCATCGCCCGCGATGCTTTTCTGACCGGGATGGACACGTTGTCCGAAAAATATGAGATGCGTTTACCGAGGGGTGCGTATCAGGTGGTGGAAGCCGGTAGAGAATTTGTTAAGCTGCACGGAAGTGACGCATTACAGAATGTAGCGAAACTCCATTTCAATTTGACCGATGCTGTCCGTGCTTTGTAGGCAATATATCTCCCTACCAACGTTTGTTACGTTAATCTTGTAAAATTTTTTGTAGCACGAGAGAAACTATGGAAGAATTGTTTAGTATCCATTACGCCGAAGTCGGACTCAAAGGAAAGAATAGAGCATTTTTTGAAAAACGGCTTGCGAACAACATCAAACTGTCCCTGCAAGGTACCGGATATGCTGAAGTAGAGCGGCTTCACGATAGGATTCTTGTGCATCTTGGACAACATGCGGATATTACTGAAATTAAGGAACGTTTACGGCAAGTCATGGGCATCGCCCATTTTGAGCTTTCATGCCGTACCGAAAACAACATCGCAGCGATTAAAGAAGCGGCATTGCGGCAAATCCGAGAGGTCTCTTGCGAATCCCTTAAAGTTGAGACACGGCGAGCGGACAAAACCTTTCCATTAACTTCCCCGGAGGTGAGTGCTGAGGTGGGCGGGTATCTCGTCCAAGAAACGGGAACGCGCGCCGATATGCATAACCCCGACCTTACCTGCTGGATTAAAATAACACACAACGCGGCGTATATTTTCACAGAGAAAATTCAAGGTATCGGTGGTCTGCCAGTCGGTGTGAGCGGTAAGGTACTCGTCATGTTGTCCGGTGGGATTGACTCCCCTGTCGCTGCATGGCAAATGATCAAACGTGGCGCTAAAGCCGTTTTTATTCACTTTTATAGTTACCCTTATACCGATAAGGCTTCTCTGGAGAAGGTCATCGAAATTGCGCAGATCTTAGCGGTATCCAATTATCGTAGTACCATATATCTCGTTCCGTTTGCAGACCTCCAGCAGACGATTGTCACCGCAACGCCCGCGCCGTTCCGTGTCTTGTTGTATCGACGGATGATGACACGCATCGCACAGCGCGTCGCCACTATGGTTGATGCTGAGGCTCTCGTTACGGGGGAAAGTCTCGCACAGGTGGCTTCGCAGACGTTGACAAATCTCCGGACGATTGAAGCGATCGCCGAAATCCCTATTTTGCGTCCACTCATTGGCGAGGACAAATCTGAAATAATCGCAAAAGCACAACGGATCGGTACCTTTGATGTATCCACGCGTCCGCATCAAGACTGTTGCTCGCTCTTTGTGCCTAAGCATCCTGCCACGCGTGCATCGCTTACCGAGTTGGCGGATGCGGAATCAGGGCTGGATATAGATACATTGGTTGAAGACGCACTGAATAACCTTGAAAAACAGGTGGTAGAATAGTTATCAGTTATCGGTTCGCTTCGCTTTCAGTTTTCAGTTAAGAGAGTTCTTGTGGTGCTAACAGATACTTTCACTGCCACAAGAGGGTAACTGACAACCGACACCGAATTACACAAATGGCTTCTGAAAAAATATTGCTTATTCGCCTCAGTTCTCTTGGCGACATTGTGCTCACAACCCCGGCGATCCGGGCTGTTCGCTCCCATTTCCTGGACGCGTACATTGCTATGCTTGTCGCGAAACAGTCCGCAGAGATCCTCCGTGAGAATCCGCATCTCAATGAAATAATTACGTTTGATCGGCTCGCTAAAGACAAGGATACCGGCGAGATGCTGCGAATTATTCGTCATCTACGTGCGCGGGAATTTACGTTGACTATTGATCTCCAGCGGAAGTTTCGTACTGGGATGCTCATGTATTTCAGCGGTGCCGCCGAACGTATCGGTAAAGGAAGATTCTCTACCGTCCGCGTCCCTGAGCAGGGTAACAAACACGCCACAGCACACTATTTCGACCTGTTACATGCAGCCGGGATTCCAGCAGAAGATCAGAGATTGGAACTCTTTCTCTCCGAATCTGAGCGGTTAGATGCGGCGCAACGGTTTGACACCGCAGGCGTTGACGCTGGACAATTAAAGGTAGGACTTTTTCCGGGGGCAGGATGGAAGTTACGCGAATGGATGCCTGAACGTTTCGCTGCCATTGGGGATAGATTGGTCCAGCATTTCAACGCCAATGTCTTGATTTTTGGGGGGCAAAGAGAGGCGGAACTCGTGCAGACGGTTGTGAATCTTATGAACGCACCTGCTATTCCGTTTGCCGGTAACCTTCAGGTTCGAGAGTTAGCCGCCTGTCTTGAAAAGTGTGATCTATTTCTCACCAACGATACCGGTCCGATGCATATCGCAGCAGCGGTCGGAACTCCGACTGTATCTCTGTTCGGTCCCGGCAATCACATCCGATTTCAACCACTTGGCGCATTGCATCAAACCATCCGCCACGCCGTGCCGTGTAGTCCGTGTAAGCAGTTCACGGATAAGTGCAAGGATAATATCTGCATGAAGGGTATCGGTGTAGATGAAGTATGGGAGTCTATCTCTGGTGCCCTTGTGAAAGCCTCACGATCGGCTCCTTGCTAAGGTGTTATCCGCACGCTGCTTCAAAAACGCGTAGATGGTTTTCGCCGAGTATCTTTCTTATATCTTCATCGGAATAACCGCGTTCGCTCAACCCCTCTGCGATTTTGATGAACTCACTCGCATCCTTAAGTAGGTCTCCGCCGCCATCAAAGTCCGAACCGATACCAACATGGTCAATGCCAGCGATGTCAATAGCGTAGGCGATATGGTTAAGCAATTGCGCCAAGGGCGGCATTTTCTGCCAACCGTCTATCGTAATAAACCCTGGAACAAAGGTGATCCCGACAACACCGCCATTAGCCGATAAAGCTTTCAATTGTTCGTTGCTCAAGTTCCGAGGGTGTCGGCACAAAGTCTTACAATTGCTATGAGAGGCAATGACCGGATGCTCCGAGATTTCGAGAACATCCCAAAATCCACGTTCACTGATATGCGAGACATCCACGAGCATTCCTAAACGGTTCATCTCTTTAACCAATGCCATCCCAAATCGGGTCAAGCCGCCCCCCATATCCTCTTCATCATTTCCTGTTGATGCCCATGTATTTAGGTTATGTGTTAAGCCGATGGAGCGGACACCGAGCAAGTAGAGCGATCGGAGTATATTCAGGCTCCGTTCGACTGCCTCACTGTTTTCAATAACGAGCACCGCGGCGAGTTTCCCCGCTGCCTTCGCCCTGCGAATGTCACTCGCTTTCCGAACGATGCAGATGTCGTCAGCGTTTGCTGTCACTTCTTCGTTGAACCACCCGAACGCGTCTAAGGCGTAGGCGAGATGGTTTTTCCAGGCGCGCGTCACGTCAACGGCGAAGAAAGCAGCATCAATACCACCTTGCCGCATTTTTGGGATATTGAGTTGGATACCGATGGCTTCCTCTGCGGGTGGCACGGCACCGCGCAGATAGGCGATAGTGCCAACCGGATCCATAGGGTTTCGGGCATTTTCGTCAGCAAAACTCACATTACCGCGACGGATATGTGCCACGATGGCATCATTGTGCGAGTCAATCACGAGTGCCTGTTCGTGCAATTCCGCGATCCGTTTGTCCAATTGGGTTTGTCTGTTTTTCTTTTCCATAGTCCTCAGGCTGAATCCAGTACTGTTTGTATCGTTCGTTCGGCTATATCAGGCGTAATCCGTAGCGTTGTCGCGACGGTGTACGGGAGCTGGTGTTGCGCGACGTAGTCGGACAAATTGATAAGCGTATCAGCGATTGCCTCACGGGCGACAGCTGACGGACGATAGTTAATCTGCAAACACTCTAATGCGTG
>JAPPDN010000044.1 GCA_028824575.1 Candidatus Poribacteria bacterium
GTATCCGCCTCTCCGTCAAGATAACCTCAACTCCACCGACTTGGATGACAGCTGTCCTACCCATGTTCCCGGCAGTGCCACGCCCCATCGGCCCCTTGAGAACCAATCTGCCGTCAGAAAGCACTTTGACGTATCCTGTGAGTGCCACGGGAGCCCCATGTTGTGTGTCCGTTTTCCCACCGACATTCAATTGAACGCTGTTCCCGACCCCTACATCGACGGCTTGAGCAACCGATTCGGGATCCGCGATCACCGCGATTACGGCATCTTGAACATCTGCTTCTATGAATTTTTGTAGAATCGTTGTACCGTCACAGGGACCACCACCGCCGGGATTATCCGCACCATCAGCAAGTACAATCGGCTTGCCATCTGCCTGATTGGCGATTTCAATTGCGGCTTCAACAGTATGTAGATTAAACGTGAATTGCTCGCGCATCTCCCAGATATCGGACGCAAACTGATCAGCGTAGGCTTCCGCGAGTGCCATATCCCCGTTAGTGGTAACAAGTATTGAAACGCCAGCATCCGTTATATCAGCGAACGGGAAGCCCATAGAGAGGGTCGCTGTCACAACACCGGGCTCGGTTTCAAGCGCATGAAGTGCGTTGACTACGTCTGTCATTGGAGATTTCATTGTGCATTGCGCAGGAGGTGCTGTCAGTAGTGGAAGCTGACGGTATGCCATCGTCGGTTGAATCTTGCCCTCATTTATACCAAAGAGCAGTTGCCCGGCTTCAAACCCGCGTTCGTAGCAATCTACGTGCGGATAGGTATCGAATCCGATGATAACGTCGGAGTAATCTGCCATTTTAGGGGTAATATTCGCGTGTAGGTCGAGCGTCGTGACAATCCGTGTTGCGCCTACGATCTCACGTACCGCCTGAATCAAGTCCCCTTCTGCATCCTCAAGTTCATCTGTTACCATCGCACCGTGTAAGTCGAGGAGCACCCCGTCAAGTTCTCCGGCGTTCTGCAAAAGTTCTAAGAACTCCGTCTTGAGTGTCTGATAAGCAGTATGCTCTACTATGCCGGACGGTGTCGCAAACGTCCACAGCAGCGGGACAGGTTGTAAATTGAGTTGTTCAGCAACATCAAGGAAACCCCCCGTAATTGTTCGGGTACCTCGGAATGCGGTGATAATCTCGTCCCCGCGGTGGTAACTCCCATCTTTAAAGTTATCAAGGGTTGTCGCGACAGGTGAAAATGTATTGGTTTCGTGTCCGATACAACCGACTGCAATTCGCATGGGCTGCCTCTCTTCGCTGTAGATTGTGAAACAAATATACCACATCTTTGTCAACGTGACAAGCAGAAATTCTTGTAGGTTAGAACCGCCCGGTTTCTAATGGCTGATGGCTGATCACTGACTACTGACAACTAATTCCCAGATTTTTGTTAATCAAAAAGCCGAGATTTGATAGAATAGTTGATAGAAGTGCTTCGCTGCCAGATTTCAGGGTTACCAACATCAATACAGTTAGTCATAGGAGAAATCGCTATGGAATATACCTACCTCGGCCGAATTGGGCTACGGGTAAGCCGTCTCTGTCTCGGCACCGTCAATTTTGGCAGACACGCGTCCGAAAAGGACGCATTTTCCGTGATGAGTCGGGCACTGCAAGCCGGCATTAACTTTTTCGACACCGCTAATATCTATAACGAAGGTTTAACGGAGACGATTGTTGGAAACTGGTTGACAGCGGATAAAAGTCGGCGCGATCAGATTGTTCTGGCGACCAAACTGTATGGCAAGACGGGTGAGGGTCCGAATGATGGTCGTCTGTCGGCGTATCATATCCGTCGGGCGTGCGAAGACAGTCTACGCCGTCTACAGACCGATCACATAGACCTCTACCAGATGCATCATGTTGATCGCCGCACACCGTGGGATGAGATTTGGCAGGGGATGGAGCAATTGGTACGTGAAGGTAAAATCCTGTACGTTGGTAGTAGTAACTTTGCTGCGTGGGACATTGCTCGCGCACAGGGCATTGCTGCCCAGCGCAATTTTCTTGGGCTTGTCTCAGAACAGAGCGTGTATAATCTCCGGAGTCGGACAATTGAGCTTGAGGTCCTCCCGTGTTGTCGCGAACTCGGTTTGGGAGTCATTCCATATAGTCCGATGGGCGGTGGATTGCTCTGCGGTGTACTCGACAACCCGACCACTGGACGGCGAGGCAGGGAATCACTTAGACAAACGATTGAGAGGCACCGATCGCAGTTGGAAGCGTATGAAGAACTCTGCGCATCAATAGGGCAACCCCCGGCTAACGTTGCCTTGGCATGGGTCCTCAGCAATTCAGACATCACAGCACCGATCATCGGACCGCGGACGGTCAAACAGCTTGCGGATAACTTGTCCGTCTTGGAATTGGAATTGGATGATGAAATACTCACAAGACTCGATGAGATTTGGACAGGACCGGGTGGTGAAGCCCCAGAAGCGTACGCGTGGTAACGGACAGTGATATGTTGAGTTTCACCTCTCAAGGAACTTCAAGATTCCTATAGTTTCAACACCGAACAACTTGATTCTCGATTTTTGATACCCCGTCCAATCTCGATGAATGCCACGCACATTGCCCTTGATTCATTACCTGTCTAAATTGAATCTGTATTTAACGACAACCCTATAAAACCCGCAAAAAGGAGTAAAAATGTCAAAACGTCCAAATATCCTATGGTATTGTACAGACCAACAACGTTTCGACACCATCGGAGCGTTAGGCAACCTACATATTAATACACCGAGACTCGACGAATTTATGGGTCAATCGGTCACATTCACGCACGCTTATTGTCAATCTCCTATTTGCACCCCTTCCCGCGCAAGTTTCATGACCGGTATGTATCCGTCAGCCGTGAGCGTTACCGGCAATGGCAACCCAGTTTTCCCCGAATATTATGAAGATCGGTTGATTACCCATACCCTCGCACAGGATGGCTACGACTGCGGGTTGATTGGTAAACTCCATCTCGCAAGTGCTTATGAAGCACAAGAAAACCGCGTCAACGATGGTTATCGCTACTTCCAATATAGCCACGACCACGGAAAGCCGAATGCATTGGGGCACGAATACGCAGATTGGCAACGTGGACAAGGTGTTGATCCTGAAGCGTTAATTGCGGGGAAGGCAATATCGCAAAAGTACCCGAACAGGACCGGACGCGTGAATGCACCGACCTCCGATCTTGATAACGTTCCCCCGCATCTCCACCAGACCTATTGGTGTACCGAAAAAACGATCGAATTTATTGAGAAAAATCGTCGAGAAAATCAACCGTGGCTGCTTAGCCTCAATCCATTTGATCCACACCCACCCTTTGATGCCCCTTGGGAGTATTACCGGCGATACGACCCGGAAACACTGCCCGGTCCGCACTTCAAGGAAAGCGATATCGCCTTTCAGTCGAAATTGACAGAGGCAGGCATTGATTTCCAATCCCAGGCGAAACCGCCTTCAGAATGGGACGACAAGCGGATGCAAGCGTCTTATTACGCCATGATTGAACAACTCGACCACGAATTTGGACGCATCCTTGACTATCTTGATGCCGAAGGTCTTCGTGAAGATACTATTATTATCTTCACATCTGATCACGGAGAGGCACTCGGTGACCACGGACTGGTGTACAAAGGATGTCGTTTTTACGAAGGATCGGTGCGGGTACCGCTCATTATTTCATGGCAAAACCATTTCTTGCAGGATGTCCAGAGTGATGCACTCGTGGAACTGCTTGATATTGTCCCGACACTGTACGATGTGTTGGGTACAGACCTCCCTTACTATGTACAGGGTAAATCGCTCGCGCCACTCTTGCGTGGTGATGTCCCTGCTGACAATCATCGAGAGGCGGTTCGTTGCGAATTTTTCGATGCAATCTCAATGTCCGATCAGACCCATGCCACAATGTATCGGGATCAACGCTGGAAACTCGTCGTGTACCATCAGAAAGGGGTTTGTGAACTCTACGACCTTGACAATGACCCGTGGGAACACAACGACCTTTCCGACCATGCCGATTACCAAGCCGTCAAGTGGGAACTGATGCAAAAGAGTTTCGATGCGACCGTCTACGCACATCCTCAGATGATACCCCGGGTCGCTTCACACTAATGCTCTATCTACTTTCAAATTGTGGGTAAGATTTTTTAAATAGTGAACCTTGTTACTCACAGCAACGTTTCTTCCTGTAGGAGCGAGTTCCAACTCGCGCCCCCGTACCACAAGACTTGGATGCACAAAGCATTAGTGTTTTATCCATAAGAAGGTGAGAAAGTAGATGAGCGTGAGAGCGATTCTGATCGGTTTGGTACTCGTCATCGTACAAACGGCAATTACCCCTTATAATGACTACTATCTCCAAGGGACCGATATTTCTGGAAATCACTTTCCTTTGGGGGCAGTCTTTACGCTGATTTTTCTCACCTTAGTCGTCAACCCCATTGCAAAAAAAGCATTTCCTCGGGCGGTGCTAAGTCCGGCGGAGTTGATGGTCGTATGGGTGATGATGGGCGTAGCTTCAGCGATTCCGTCGAAAGGGATGATCGGGTACTTACTCCCATATTTGGCGGCACCCGTCTATTTCGCCACACCTGAAAACGAATGGGCGGAAACGCTTCACCCGCACTTTCCAGAATGGTTAATTGTGTGGGATATGCACGCCGTTACGGATTTCTATGAAGGGGAGTCGTCTGTTCCTTGGGTACTCTGGATAAAACCGCTTATCGTCTGGACAGTTTTCATCCTCTTACTCTATTGCCTGATTATCTGTGTATCAATCGTGATACGGAAACAGTGGATTGAACGCGAGCGATTCATATTTCCGCTCGTTACTGTGCCTGTAGAAATGGTTCAACAAGCCTCAACGCATCGTCCTCTGGATGGCTTTTTCAGGAATCCACTTGTATGGGCCGGGTTTGCGATCGCTGCCGCATTTCATCTACTCAACGGATTACATGAGTATGTTCCCGCACTCCCGTCTATTCCGAATCGGTATGACCTGTATACCCCTTTCACAGAACGTCCGTGGATTGTGATGGGGTGGTGGCCCCAATTTCGGTTCTTCCTCTATTTCTCGG
>JAPPDN010000635.1 GCA_028824575.1 Candidatus Poribacteria bacterium
CCCAAGTTCAGGCACGGCTCGACTTCATGGCAAACGATGATGAAGATCCAGCAAACTATGGGGATGCCTATTTCCAGCGGCGCAACCCCGTTACATGTGAAGGACTCGTTCAGCTCACGTGTGGCGGTCCGTTGCCGCATTACAACGGCGGTTTACTCGTGGCACGGGTGCGGCACTTTGATGCACAGCAGAAACGACCCGGACTCCCACCGGATGTCGGGGCATTGGTTACCAAGCTGACAGCGGATACAACGGAATTGCAGCTTGTCAATCTTAATAAAACAATATCAAGAGCGGTTATTGTGCAGGCAGGTGCGATGGGTGAGCATAACTTCACTTCAGCACGCGTCAATACCGGTGAGACGGTGCAAACGGTTGTAGTCAATGGTATGTATCTTCGCGTCCAACTGCCGCCGAACACAGAGATTGATTTGGAATTGGGGATGGAACGTTTTGTGAATGCGCCGTCATATAGGCAGCCGTGGTGAACAGGAACATAACAAGCACTATAGAGCGAGATTGGACTCTTCAGCAAAGTCGGGAAAGAGACGGTATTTCCAAAGAATATCGGCGCGCTTGCAAAGCGCGAAGAAACACCCAAGCAAAAACCCTACCGAATTGGAAAAGATACTACCCTAAAAATTACGCCCAACGTTCAACGACGACTTTTTTCTGCGTGAAGAAATCTACAGCATCCCAACTCTGACCGTGGAGGTCGCCGAAGAAACTATCTTTCCAGCCGCTGAACGGGAAAAACGCCATCGGCGCAGCGACACCGATGTTAATGCCGATGTTTCCGATCTCCGCTTCGTAGCGGAACTTCCGGGCAGACGCGCCGCTACTCGTAAAGAGACACGCCATATTACCATAATTTCCGCTATTGATAAGCGCGATTGCATCGTCAATCGTTTCGACATGAATAAGCCCTAAAACGGGTCCGAAGATTTCAGTCTTGGCAATCTCGCCTTCCGGGTTAAGCCCGTTGAGGATCGTCGGACGGATGAAATTACCGTTTTCACCACCGGAGATGCTCGGATACCTACCATCAACGAGGATCTGTGCGCCTTCATCTGCGCCCACCTGAATTAGCCCTTCAATTCGCTTTCTGCTTTCGGCAGTGATGACAGGCCCCATTTCAACCCCTTCCGCCAATCCGTTTCCGACAACCCGATCCGTAGCAGTGTCAGCGATGGCTTCTGTAAACCAATTGCGTGCGCCTCCGACAGTAAGTGCGAGGGATGCCGCGAGACACCGCTGACCGGCACACCCAAACGCGCTCTCCGTTGTCGCGTTGATAGTGAATTGCGGATCAGCATCAGGAAGAATAATTAGCGGATTTTTCGCGCCGCCTTGACACTGGACGCGTTTCCCGTTAGCAGCAGCTTTCGCGTAAATAGCTTTCGCAGTCTCAGTGGCACCGACAAAACTAATGCCGCGGATATCCGGATGTGTCAAGATGGCATCTACCGTCTCGCGACCACCATTAACGAGGTTAACCACGCCTTTCGGAAGTCCAGTCTGTTCAAGCAGTTGGAACACCTTTTGCATCGTGAGCGGTACTTTTTCAGATGGCTTGACGATGTAAGTGTTCCCACAAGCGATTGCATACGGTAAAAACCAGAAGGTAATCATCCCTGGGAAGTTAAAAGGCGCGATGGCAGCACATACGCCAACAGGTTGACGAATCATAAATTCATCAATGCCAGTGGCAATATCCTCTAAGTTCGTGCCTTGCATGAGCGTCGGGATCCCGCACGCCACCTCAACGTTTTCAATGGCGCGTCGCATTTCACCCTTTGCTTCGTCAAGCGTCTTCCCACACTCCAACGTAATCGTTCTCGCGATGTCGTCAATATTTTCTTCCAAGAGATTTTTTAAGGCAAAGAGGTATTGAATGCGTTGGACGGGTGGGGTACGTCGCCATTCGTGGAGCGCAGCGGCGGCAGCAGTGGCGGCTTGATGCACTTCCTCAGCAGGTGAAAGTGGGACTTGTGCAAGGACTTCCCCAGTTGCTGGGTTCGTAACATCAATCAGTTCATCCGTCGCCGATTTTTGCCACGTGCTATCAATATAGTTTGATAGCGGTGTTTGGACTTCAGGCATCAGCTTATCTCCATTAGTTTTGGCATTAGTTTAGGTTCCCGAAGAGTTCAAGTACCTTCAACTGATTCATAGCGGCGACGATCTGCGGATCGTGCATCAGCTCATCACGGGATGTTTCCGTGATCAAAGCCAGCGCGTATTTAACACCGAGATCACTGAGAACAATCTGCTCTTCGGTAAGCGCATCGCTCAAGCGTTGGTAACTCCGTAGAAATTTTTCGGCTTTCAGATCATCACGAGCGGCATGTTCAGCAGCGGCGAGTTTCTCTAACACATCGTCGCCATTCTCTTCTACAAAGGTTTTAAGCTTCTCGTGATTTCTGAGTTTCGACTGCATCTGTATTTCAGATCGACTAAACGATGCCGACTCGATATCCGGGATGATACCAACGTTGTCAATATCAACGTCGTTCGGTGTATAGTAACGTGCAACGGTTAATTTCACGGCAGCTTTTGAATTACGCAACTGGAACACGCGTTGGACGGATGCCTTGCCGAAGGTTTTATCGCCCATGACAAGCCCGCGCCGATGATCTTTTACGGCACCCGCGACGATTTCAGAAGCACTCGCGCTTCCACCATTAACGAGCACAATTAGTGGAAAGTTTTCTCTTTTTATCCCTTCCGCTCGGAAGTCCTCACGGGATTCCAGTCCTTTACTATAAACAACGAGTTGACCGGGTGTCAGGAAATCGCTCGCGATATTAACAGCTGAAGAGAGTAACCCCCCCGGATTTGAGCGGAGGTCAAGAATAACCCCACGGGTACTCTGCGCCTTGAACTCAGCAAGCGCATCATCAACATCATTTGCTGTTGTCTGAAGAAATTGATTAATTCTGATGTAGCCGATTTTATCTCCGATAATATCATGTTCAACACTCGGGACCCGGATGACATCACGGGTAATCGTGAGTTCAATCGGACGGCTTTCGTCCTCACGCACAATTGTAATAGAAACAGAGGTACCGGGTTCACCACGGAGCTGATCTACAGCATCGCTCAAGGATAGTGGTGCTGTAGATTCACCTTCGATGTGACTGATGATGTCCCCATTTTGAACGCCAGCCAGCGCAGCCGGATTATTTTTAAAGGGCGTAACCACGGTCAACATATCTTCTCGAACACCGATGAGCATACCGAGTCCGCCGTACTTGCCTTGGTTCTGGGTCTGAAAGTCAAGGTAATCTGGGATAAATTGACTGTATGGGTCTAATTCGCGAAGCATTCCCTTGATTGCCCCTCCTATGACCTCTTTACTGTCGGGAGTATAAAGATGTAACTGTTGGACTTAAGCCAAAACATCTGAAATGAGAGCGAGGCTCTCCAAGATTTTATCATCGACTGTTTTTCCGGTATCTTCCGAACTCCAACCGAGTGGCAGTGACATGCAGACCAGAAATACAGATAACAAGATGAGAAAAGAGATTTTGGCTGAAGTTTGCAAGCCAGAACGTATGAGTAGCAGTTTCATTTTTTCTCCCTCCTGCAGGCATATTCCGATCCACGCTGAAAAGGCACGATTGGAATTTGAGCTGCAGAGCCATAGAATCTATGTAAGTCCGAGTTAATAAAAAAGGTTCCGTAATCGTTGAATATTTGGAATGCGAAAAGCGACGAAGGCCGCGACTGCCCCGTAAAGCAGGTCAATGCGACTCATCCGTGTCTGCATCAATTCCCAAACAGACTGTCCCTTGAAAAGTGTTGTCGCAATAGGCATCGCTTGTTCCAATGATATATTATTTTCTTGACGGAGCTGCTCGGCGATTTGCGCGACCGCATTCCACTGGACATCCAGATACTTGCCAATAAAGATACCGAGTATAGCGAAAACCGCGGCCCCCATACCGACGACACGCCATGTTGTTTTCGCGTCTTGTGGCAGACCTCGGGTGCTCGTCAGGAGCATTCCGGCTCCCGTTAAGACACCGATCCCGATGGCAATGAAGCCCGCAGTGTGTCCTGTCCACTGGATATACTTTGCCCAAAGTACGCCACCAAGCATCGCGCCAAGGAGTCCGCCAAACGGGACTGTTACAGTGTTCATTTCAAACAGCTCCATTGATTTGGATTTGTGGTTTCTGCCGATGGTGTTCGGTGTTCTGTTCAAAAGTATAAGCGACACGCAGCACTTTATTTTCTGCAAAAGGGGCACCGAGCAGTTGCAATCCGACCGGCAGCCCACTTTTTACAAAACCACACGGCAGAGAGATACCCGGTAACCCCGCGTGACTTGCAGGCGTTGTCATCACATCGGAAAGATACATCTGCAACGGATCTGCGGTCCGCTCTCCTATTTTGAACGCTGGTGTAGGTGAGGTCGGTGTTGCGATAACGTCAACTTTCTCAAACGCGGCATCAAAATCAGATTTTATCAGTGTCCGCGCCTTCTGTGCTTTCTTATAATAGGCATCTTGATAACCTGCGCTCAGCGCGAAGGTGCCGAGCATAATCCGACGTTTCACTTCTTCACCGAACCCCTCACTTCGTGTTTTTTTGTACATCGTGATTAGGTCTTCCGGGTCAGCGTTCCGGTATCCATAGCGGACACCGTCGTATCTCGCGAGATTCGCGCTCGCTTCAGCGGGAGCAATGATGTAATACGTGGCGATGGCATACTCTGTATGTGGTAACGATATTTCCTCAACAGTCGCTCCGAGACCTTCAAGAACAGCAATAGCACTCTGGACGCTCCCCGCAATTTCTGTGTCTAATGCCGGTGTGAAATACTCTTTCGGGACACCGATCTTTAAGCCACTCACGTCGTTGATGAGACTCTGCGTAAAATCCGGCACAGGTACATCAACAGAGGTTGCATCCATCGCGTCGCTGCCACAGATGGCGTTGAGTAACAAGGCACAATCGGTGACATCTTTGGTAAAGGGCCCGATCTGGTCGAGTGAAGAAGCGAAAGCGACGAGTCCATAGCGAGAGACACGTCCATACGTCGGTTTCATTCCGACGACC
>JAPPDN010000531.1 GCA_028824575.1 Candidatus Poribacteria bacterium
AATTAAACTCCAGACTTCGCGGACCATAGATTTGGGTCTTGTGACGCCTGACAGCTTACAGGCACTTGACTATCCCGCGATGGATGGAGATATCGTTCTTCGGCATTGTGATGTCAGATACGCTCTGTTTTATGGAAAACTGACAGAAAATCGCGTAAGGATTACGAACTTTTATATGACCACTGGGAGAGACTTTTTTTCAAGATTCAGACGTTTTGAAGGCAGAGTTTTGAACAAAAAACTGCAAATACCGCTACCCTCGGATTTCTTTATCTGAGAAGCCAAATGCTTTCCAAACCAATTTATCAACTGTGTGCATAAGTTCTGTTTTTTTGTCGGATGTGCATTCAAAAGTCTGTTTTGACATTTCGATAAGTTGGCTTGCTGACGCCGAATCTATTCTTGGAAGAGGGAACTGCTCAACATATTGCGTCATGAATCGTCTTCTTCCGGCATATAATTTATTGTTGAAACTGTGATCATAAAAGCACTCTATGAACGAGGAGTTGCCTACAGCAAGAGCCAGCCAGGTAAGTTCGTTTTCTTCA
This sequence comes from Candidatus Poribacteria bacterium, assembly GCA_028824575.1. GTDB lineage: Bacteria > Poribacteria > WGA-4E > WGA-4E > WGA-3G > WGA-3G. The sequence goes on from JAPPDN010000531.1 coordinate 549, forward strand.
GAGCATGAAATCCAATAGCAGTCGCCGTTTACTACGGTGCCATTCAGGTCCAGCCAAAATGTTGGATGTTCAGCTATATCCCTAAAAACGATTTTGGCTTTTTTCCAGGCTTTTGGATCTTGAGGTACCCATATTTCATACCATTTTCTTCCTGACTCAATGACATACTTCCTGCTTTCAAGCTGATTTCTGTGTTCTTCGAGATAGGCTTTCGTTTTTGGATAACGCGCCAGGTTGACGGCACAACGCTTTCCCCCAAGAATGGTGTGAGGGTAAAGAATCTTGCTTTCTGGTGTCTTTGACCTGTACGGATTTCCAACGTGATGGGTTGTCAAATCTTTTAGCAATTCTGGTCGCTTATTCAAAGGCATGTCATCCCAGTCTGATCTTATGAATACGCGATCAGCGGTGGTCTTAACCCCCACTCTAATTTTGCCAAGATTCTTGAAGGTGGCGGCGGTATTCCTGCGAACTCTACTCAGCCATTCTCTACTTTCCTTTGTAGAGATTCGCCAAATGTCCTTTGGTCTTCGCCCTGAATCCAACTCTCCCTTCAAAACCCTGAAGTATCCGTTAGATTTTGTTTTTACATATCCGCTGTGTCGAAGGGCTTCGATTGGACTTTTGCACCTGCGTGCATTTTTAGTGAGATCAGATGTGTAAATTGAAGTGAATTTGGCAGTACTTTTGGATTTTCCAAAGGTTTTTGGCTTTAGCATCAGGACCGCTGGAAGCACAGCCGCCTCAAAAAGTTTTGTGTCGCCAAGATCCCAAATATGTTCAATATCATACATTTCTTTAATTTTGGCTCTTACAGTTTCCCCGGACCTTGTCGTCATGAATCGATTAGATACGATTATTCCAAGAATGCCCTCTGGATGAATATATTGAGCTATCGCAATAATGAATGCATAATAGAGATCCACTCTTCCTGCCAGTCCAAATTGACGAGCTAGGTCTTGGGACTTTTTTGCCCCCATTACCTGGGTTCTCACATAAGGTGGATTTGAGATTACGAGATCGAACTGCTCTGGTCGTCGGCTTTGGAAAAGGTCAGGCGGAGAGGAACAGTCCGCTGATTGAACGAGAAAATCCCGATTGTGGAACTCAGTAGCAACTTTTGGAAACTGGTCCTTTATTCTTTCTTTAGCAAAAAGCATCTCGGACTGATTGGTTTCGTATCCGCTTACGGATAGAGGCACATCCATTTCTTGTAAATTTTTCAGAACAGCAAGTAATAATTCACCGTCACCGAGAGCTGGATCAAATACATTGAAGTTACGTGTCTTTTCTGGCGGTTGCCATAATTTCAGTATTTCTTTTGCTTCGCATGCTGCCAAAGCAGGAGGCGTGTAATGCGATCCCGTTGATTTTTGTTCTGAATTGGCTTTTGTCATGATTTTCTTATCGCCTGGTTGGGTTATATTCTGTCCCAGATCATACTAAACGTTTGGGCACTTGTCAATATCGAAATCGCTCGCTATATGCTAAACTTCACATAATATGCGGCTTCGTTCACGCACTAAAGGTCGCCTCAGAGAGCCCCAGCGCAGCCCTTCGAGAGGACTGATTAACGAGAAGGAAATATATTATGTTTCGCAACTATCTCCTTGCTACCCTGCGGAATTTGCGCCACCAGAAGCCCTATGCCGTGATCAATCTGCTGGGATTGGGTCTGGGTATTGGCTGCTGTTATCTCTGTGTGCTGTATATCCTGCATGATTGGAGTTTTGATAGGTTTCACCAAAACTCTGACCGCATTTATCGAATTACGATGCATACAAAATATAGAGCAATTGAAAATATGGGACCTCTGGCAGGAAAGGATGACCTCATCACTGCTTTCCCTTCAGCTTTGTCACAGGTAGTGATTTCTCAGATCCCAGAAGTTGAAACCACAACTCGCATTGTGCCTGCGTCTATAAAATGGCCCCATTGGAATATCAAATTTGAAAGAGAAAATTTTCACAGCATAGATGAAATTCGCGTCAATGAAATTATTCTGGTAGATGAAAGTTTCTACGAGCTATTTTCCTTTCCCCTCATAAGCGGTAGCTTCCCTGCCAGGTCGAACGGCATTGTGTTAAGCGAAGATATGGCTGCAATGCTGTCGAATAACGCAAACGAGTTGATTGGCAAAACATTGTCCATTCAGTCTGAACGATACAAAGACGAAGCGTCAATGCAGTCCGTGGAGGTCACCGGCATCATTGAATCGCCTCCGAGCAACTCCAGCTTGCGCTTCAAAGCACTGTTGCCATTTCACCTGGGGCCAAAGCTGCTTGGGCAAAAAAACGAAGGATGGAGTTGGTGGAACAATGGCGGTATCTATTTTGTCCGCCTGAAACCGGGAGCCAATATTGATGGCATAGAAAAAAAACTCACACAAATCATAAAAAAACATCCTTTCGACTTATATGATCCCGATGCCTTTCGCATAAAGCTACAATCTATCTCCGAACTCCACTACGATGACTTTCGCGGTGCTTATCGAGGCACAGGATTGCTGCCCGGTACAAATCCCCTCTATGCCTACATTCTTCTCGGCATTAGCGTACTTATTTTATCCGTCGCCTGTGTGAATTATTCGCTGCTCTACGCCGGAAGATTTAGCGCACGCGTGAAGGAATTTGGTCTCAGGCAAATTCTGGGTGCTGCGTGCAACCACCTCGGCTATCAACTTTTATTCGAATGCTTCAGTTTCAGTCTTCTCGCCTGTATTGTCGGCTTGAGTTTCGCCGAGTTGATGGCACCAACACTTGAAGGGATTCTCCAAACGCAATTCACGTCCTTCGCCAACCCATTCACAGCAGCTATCATCCTCCTGACAATCGCATCTATAACCGGCCTCTCAACCACCCTCTATCCCGCTGCACTAATCTCATCCCTCTCGCCCTTAAGCATTGTTCGCAGAGACGCAAAATTTGGCCGATCTGGTCCCTTCTTAAAAGTCCTCATGGGCATTCAGTGTGGCATCACATTGAGCCTCGTATTTTCCGCACTTGTCATGGCTCGGCAAGTCTATTTTTTAACAACAAATGACCTCGGCTTCAACATCCACAACCTGATCAGCGTAAATATCGAAGAACTGCGTTCAACAGGGGATCAAGCAGGCGTACTACAGCAATCCCTCGCCGCTATCCCCGGTGTTATCTCCATTGCAAAAACCCGCCAGCCCATTGGATGGTCATTTTCTACAACATTGCGAGACGATGGTGGCAACACCATCGAAGAAGTAAATTACTTTCAGGTGGATGATAACTTTGTGAAAACAGTGGGATTGGAGATCTTGCACGGAAGAGGGTTTGAGGAAGGAGAGCAAACGGGTCACGTCATCATCAATGAGTCGTTGCAAAAACGAATGGGAATAAACAATCCCCCTGGACAAAGCCTATCTGCGGCGGATAATCGCTCGCGGTTATTTGGAAATGCCCCCAGTGGTCAGATTGTGGGTGTTGTGAAAGATTTCCACTTTCGAGACTTGCACCACAGTGTCTCACCGACTTTGATCACCATAGCCGAACCCGGACAGAGACGCACAGACAGATTTCGAGAAATGTTGATCCGAATTGATGCGGAAAGAACAGCGGAAGTTCTGAATCACCTCCGCATTGCCTGGGAAGCCCTGGAAACTGGAAAACCATTGCGGTTTGCGTTTGTAAAAGAAAACTTAAAAAACGCATATACGCATGAAACGAGGTGGAGTGCTCTTGTTGCTGGCGCGTCTCTATGTGCCATTCTCATCGCATCAATGGGCACACTCGGCCTGGTCTCATTATCTGTTGCACGCAGAGAAAAAGAGATCGCACTGAGAAAAATCCTGGGCGCATCCCCCTCCAAAATTGCGGAAGGTATCGTCTTCAACCTGACCGCCCCCGGCCTCCTGTCTGTGATTATAGCCTTGCCTCTGGCCTATTTCTTAATGGAACACTGGTGGTTGTCAAATTTTCTATATCGGATCGAAATAGGCGTTGGCACAGTATTGAGCGCGATTCTCGTGGGCGTCCTCCTTCCCATCGCAGGGGGATTCTTACATTCGTTCCGTGTCGCCTCTCGGAGTCCTATCGATGCCCTTCGCGAGGACTGATACACAAATCTCTGTCTTTCATTCTCTCGATAACTATATTATACAGTCTTCAAATAACCCACAACCAAAAGGAGCACACATGAGTGAAAGACCCAATATCCTATTTATCATGACCGACGACCATGCATCGCATGCCATGAGTTGTTATAACAGTCGGATTAACGAAACACCCAATCTGGACCGCATCGCTGAAGGTGGCATGCGCTTTAACAACTGCTTTTGCACCAACTCGATCTGCGCGCCGAGTCGGGCGGTAATCTTGACCGGCACGTACAATCACATGAACGGCGTAACCACATTGCGCACAAACCTGGATGGACGACAGGTCACATTTCCCAAACTCCTGCAAGCCGCGGGCTATCAGACCGCAATGGTCGACCCGCCTACCGGTGCCGAGGCGCTGCGCCTGTGGACTGCGGTGACCGCAT
>JAPPDN010000781.1 GCA_028824575.1 Candidatus Poribacteria bacterium
CTTCAACTCTCACTGTGAGGCAAACTGACAACTATTAAAAAAAACACCATCACTGAAATCGTCTGCTTCAGTGATGGGCGTTGTAATAGAAACTTCTTATCTGGTCGTGATTAGCCCACCACAGTGCGACGAATAGCAATAATAATGAATATGGCGCGCAAACCCGTGACAGCACGAAGGCTCTCTTGGTATAGGGTATTATAGCGCACAAATTTCCTGTATTGCGATGTCAGTGTGGTAAGCAATGGATAAAACATCCGATAATCTCGTTCCGTGTAAACCCAAATTAAACAATGCATGTTTATTAATTGTATGATACCACATGCTATGGCGTGATGTCAAATCTTTTTTAGCATAGACCCTGGGATTTAGCGTATAATGGATAGGACTTACGTAAAACGCGATAATGCGACGCGCATTATCGCCTGTCTGCGTAAGTTGTAATGAATATAGGTGCCATGCAAGATATTGTAGTATACACGGAGGTCGGTGTAGTGGCAAATATGGAAAATGGCAAGAGTCACCAGTTTTCCGAAGAAATCATCGGCACAACGGAATTAGATCCAGATTTTAAAAAATACTCTTGACACCAAGCATAGACAATAGACAGAAAAACACCCTTATGGAACACGAAAAAGATAAAGTACTACAGCAACTTGAAGAAGAGAGTAGAAACGCTTTAGTCTACATAGAAGCGATTCCCGATACTATATTGACCTTACACTGGCGCATTTATAAGTTTTTTAATAGAAACCGTAGTGCTACATATACGAATTTGCACAAATTCCTCTCGCGCATTAATAACAATGCTTCTAAAGATGCTCAGAAAGTTGGGGTAGCAGGAACCGGGTTTTTCATAGCGAGTGACACGCTTGTAACGAATATTCATGTCGTCGCACTGGCAAAAACCGTTGCAGCAAAGCAGATTAAAGTGACAAGAACTCCCCTTTATCTGCCAGATCATAAGGATCTTCCCTACGCATATAAAAAATCAGTTGGCAAGGATCCTGTCTTATACACGATCACAGGCGTTATCGCATCTGATGCCGAGAATGACTTGGTGCTCTTAAGGGTTGCCGAAAAATGTGATGCCCCGCTCTCTCTCGGCAACAGTGAGAATGTCAAGGTGGGTGACCGAGTTTACACGCTTGCGTATGCTAATGCCGAGTACCAGTGTGTGGTGGGGACTATATCTGGTCGCGACAGCAGAGGATGGTTTGAAATAACAACGCAGTTTTTTCCAGGATATAGTGGGAGCCCTGTGCTAAATAGTAATGGTGAAATTATTGGTATTGCATGTTCCATGGACCAGGTAATGAATGATGGTGTCTCTGATGCTTTTGGATTTGGCGGAGCTGTGCCTTCTAATGTGCTTAATCCGCTTTTTCTTAATCCGCTTTTTAAGGAAACGGAGAAAATGGAATCTTTTACCAGATGGCAAAAGATTTCTTGCATATATGCGTATGCTGTTCGCTCACAAGCGGATAGGAAGCAAGTGCAGGGGAAGCATAAAGCAGCGATAGGGAAATATAACCTTGTGCTTAATCTCAACCCGGATTTCGGGGCAGTTTACAATAACCGAGGGACTGCGAAATCCGCTCTTGGTGACCATATCGGAGCAATTGAAGATTATAATAAAGCCATCCAACTGAGTCCATCCGATCCTAAAGTCTACTACAACCGTGGCAGGACGAAAGGTCTTACCGGTAAATCCAAAATAGATCAAGGCGTTCTGATGGATGCACAGCACTACTATCAAATGGCTATTGACGACTATACTGAAGTTATTAATCAGGATCCAAAGTACAATATAGCCTACAATAATCGCGGCTGGGTGAAGTGCCTGTTGGGACAACTTGAAACTGAACACGGAAACATGACAGCGGCGCAAAATCTATACCAAGAAGCAGTGTCCGATGGTAATGAGGCATTGCGGTTAAAACCGAAAGGTGCCAAATTACGGTCGGCGTTCTTTCACACGCGCGGTGCTGCGAAAGCCGGTCTCGGTGATTACAATGGTGCAATTGAAGATTTCAGTGAATCCATCCAACTAAATCCAAAAAAGGCACTATACTATCACGACCGCGGAGAGGCAAAAGAGGCACTCGGGCAGCACGAAGAGGCAATAGTAGATTTCCAGAAGGCAAAGGAATTAGACCCGGCTTTTGAAAAATAGGACACCAAATGAAAGGCACTTTTATTTCCTTATATCTGGTGTATGATAATTGTAACAAAAACAGACCCAATTTTTCAGCGGATGCTGAAATTTCCGAATAAAATCAGAAGGATGTCACCTATGAAATCTAATAGAAAATGTTTACTAAGCCTTGTCGCTTTCGCACTTATCTTCTCATGCGCGCGAACACCGCAGCAGAATATTTCCGAAAACCCTCCAACCCTGACAGTAGACCTCGCAGCCAAGAAAGGGAAGGCATCTGTCGTCCGCGTGGTAAGTTGGATCGGAACTGCTGGAATTGGGAACGGTAGCGGTTTCTTCGTAGAGCCAGACAAGATTGTAACCAACATCCACGTTGTTGCACATCCGGGGCCCATTTTCGTAAAACTGGTTGACGAAGAGGCAGTGTGGGCAGTTGAAGGTGTCACTGCGTTTGATGTCGAAAACGATCTTGTCGTTTTAAAAATCGCAGGTGAAGGTGAACCACTTTCCCTTGGCAATAGTGATACTGTTCAGATAAACGAATCTGTCTACGCTATCGGCTATCCTGATGGGGAATACAAGATTTCGACAGGGGTGATAAATAATATTCGGAATAAAGATAGACGAATTCATACGACTGCTCAGACTGATCACGGGCACAGTGGTGGTCCTATGCTGAACGGTAAAGGGGAAGTTATCGGGATCCATATTGCCGGAGATTATGCTATCCCTTCAAGTTTGATCAAAGTATTGCTCTCTAAATTGGGAGAAACCGAGCCTATCACACAATGGCATAAACGAAAACTGATTCGGGCTTATGCTTACATGGTTATTGGAGAAGTTGAATTTGCTGACGAAGATTATGAAAAGGCAATAAGTAATTATAATAAAAGCATTCACCTAAACCCCGGTTTTATTTTTGGTTACAGCAGGCGTGCAGATGCGAAATTCAATCTCGCTGAGGTTGAAGTCGGATTGGGAAATGTAAAGGAAGCGCGGGGGTTGTATGAAGCCGCAATTCAGGACTATACACAAGTAGTCAAATTCGACCCTGAATACCCATTAGGGTATTCCAGCCGCGCAGCTACAAAACTTCGACTTGGATACTTTGAACCCCATCAAAGGTATACAAAAAGAGCGCGAAGTTTATATGAAGCCGCAATTGAGGACTGGACTCAGGCAATTGAGGTAGATCCAATGAATGCTACAGCATACAATCATCGCGGCGTTGCGAAATACTATCTTGGTAAATTTAGGGCTGATCGGCGGAACATAGTAGAGATACAACGGAACTATGAGGCGGCAATTGAGGACTTCACGCAAGCAATAAGTTTAGATCGTGAGAACCTCTCAGCGTACACCAATCGTGCAGGGATAAAAGTTGAACTGGGCGATTTGAACGCTAACCAAAAACATATAGCGCAAGGTTTGTATGAAAAGGCTATTGAGGACTGTACGCAAGCAATAAAGTTGGATCCGAAGAATGCCACGGCTTACAGCATTCGCGCATCTGCAAAGTCTGATCTTGGTAAATCCAAAATGGATGAAAAAGATGTAACAGAAGCACAACAACATTATCAGGCAGCTATTGAAGATTGTTCTCAAGCAATGGAGTTGAAACCTGAAAACGCTCTGGCGTATGTCAATCGCGGGTGGGCGAGGTATCTTCTTGGAGAATCTGAAACAACAGTTGGAAGTATGGTGGAAGCCAGAAAGTTATATGAAGCTGCGATAATTGATAGTGACAGGTCCATCCAATTGGATCCGGATAATGCCAATCCCTATCATACCAAGGGTGTTACTAAGGTTGCACTTGGTGATCCCAAAGGCGCAATTGAGGACTTTGATAAAGCCATTCACATTAACCCTGTTAAGGCTATATTCTACTACGATCGTGCACTTGCGAAAGAGGCACTCGGGCAGCATGAAGCCGCCAAAGCAGACTTTCAGAAAGCAAAGGAATTAGATCCGAATTTGGAAAAATAATAATTGTAACAGACAACCCAAATTCTCAGCGGATGCTGAACCTACCTAATAAAATCAGAGGTATATCTTCCATGAAACACACTAAAAAGTATTTACTCAGTCTCTTCGCTTTGGTGTTACTTATCTCATGTGCGCCGATTCCACACTCAGATGTTTCCGAAAATCTACCAACCCTAACAGTAAATCAGGCAGCCGAGAAAGGCAAAGCGTCTGTCGTCCGGATTACCGGCGGGAACTTGACGAAAATAGGGGCAGGTAGCGGCTTTTTCGTGCAACCCGATAAAATCGTAACAAATCTCCATGTCATCGCGCGTCCCGGACCCATTTTCGCAAAACTCAGTGATGATGAGACCATCTGGATGGTTGAAGGTGTCACCGCGTATGATATAAAAGACGACCTCGTCATCTTAAAAATCGCAGGTGAAGGCATGCCGCTTTCCCTCGGTAACAGTGATGTTCTTAGGAAAGGTGAGACTATTTACGCGGTAGGCTACCCCGGTGGTGGCGCATACAAACTCACGGAGGGAACGGTACGCAGCAGCCGGTATAAAGATAAATGGCTACAGACAACAGCCGATATTTCTCAGGGAAACAGTGGCGGCCCTATGCTAAACGGCGAAGGTGAAGTCATCGGCATCAGCACCGCCGTAGATCATTCCTTCAGTTACGCTGTTCCGTCAAACTTACTCAAGGCACTGCTTTCCCAACCCGCGCAAGTTGAGCCTTTGGTGGATTGGTACAAACAAAAACGTATTCGTGCGTATGGTTACCACCAACGCGGCGAAGATAAATACAATGGGAACGATTATAAAGCGGCGATAACCGACCTCAATAGGTCCGTTGAATTGGACCCTGAATTTACCGATGCCTATGCCACTCGTGGGAACGTGGCGGTCCATTA
>JAPPDN010000817.1 GCA_028824575.1 Candidatus Poribacteria bacterium
CAGTCGACCTCGGTGTTGATGCATGGGGACGCTTAGGTATCATCTTCTTTGTTGGGATCCTGTACACATGTCTGTTTCTGGCATTGGGTTTACTCGTGTCTACGCGGGTGCAGCGCAGCGCAGTAAGTCTTGTTATGCTTCTACTGACGTGGGTTACATTTGTGGTTTTTATGCCCAGCGTTCTCGCGCTAATTGCCAGTGGTTTCTCCTCGCCTATGTCTCGGGATGAATTATGGGTACGCCAAGAACAAATTAAAGACAAACACCGTAAGGAATACGATCGCAGATTTAGCAGACCTAATTCAGAACTTTTACATGCTCAGAACAAGTATGTCATACAAGAAGCAGCAGAGCAGGAACACTTGGTTGAAAAACGGTTAGACGAGCAAATTGCACAGATTCAACGCGCACGTTCCATTACCCGCATCTCACCGACTGCGGTTCTTCAGTATCTTCTTGAATCCTTTTCCGGAACCGGTTTTGAGCGACATCTAAAATTTTTAGAAAACGCGCAGCGCTACGCCAGCGAATACCGCAAATTTATCGTTGACGCCGATAGAGGTGACCCGGAAAGCCTTCATCTCATAGGTGTTCGGAGAGCTATGTCTAAGAAACCCGTGAGTCCAGAATCAATCCCGATCTTTGAGGATTCGATCAGTCTGAGTAAAGATTTCAATACAGCAGCGATAGATTTATTGTTGTTGACACTGTTTTTTGTTGTTCTTTTGTCTGGGGCGTATCTTGCATTTGTGCGTGTTGAGGTATAACAGAACTTACGCAGCCCCTTTCCTTTAGGCAAAAAAACGTTGACGCGAGGTTGGAAGATTGATAAGATACACAAGGAAATTACACTTCGTATAAGTATTGGAGACATAGATGACATCCCCGACGAATCGAGAAGTGATTGCCCAGTGGCGCGATGAACCTGCCCCGCTGCTCGCGTTACTACATGCCTTCCATGACCGAGACGGGTTTATTTCAGAGGCAGTCCTTCGCGACATCGCAGTCGGACTTCGGATCCCACTCGCCGAGCTTTTTGGCACCGTAACCTTTTACCACCATTTTGCGCGTGAGGCTCCAGGACAGGACGCACCGCGCGTCTGTACGGGACCTGTTTGCCGGTTACAAGGCGGACTGGAAATCCTTGAGGCACTCAAAGACGAAGGCGCGACCGAGATGCCGTGTGCTGGAAGGTGCGACGATTGTGTACCCGTACTGAAAGGACACGAGGTATTCGTTGGAAAGCAAGCAGACACCCTTTCAGTACAACCCTCCCCTTTGCCTCCACCATATCCCGGCGATGGCGAAGAATGTATCTTCGCTGAGATACGCGAATCCGAACGTAGGACGTTGACAGGTTATCAGTGTACGGGTGGCTATGAAGCGTTGACGCGGGCGGTAACAACGCTCACACCAGCAGATGTGATTGACACGCTCAAAGAGAGTCAACTTGCAGGTAGGGGTGGTGCGGGATTTCCAACAGGCATGAAATGGGAATCGGTTTTGAATGCCCCTGGCGAGCCGAAAACTATCGTCTGCAACGCGGATGAGGGTGAACCCGGCTGCTTCAAAGATCGGGTTATTCTTGACTATGCCCCCCACGCTGTGATTGAAGGGATGACACTCGCCGCCTACGCGACAGGCGCAACACGCGGCTTTATCTATCTCCGGTATGAGTACCCAGAAACCGAAACAATACTTGAACAGGCACTTGCGGAAGCAGAGGAAACAGGCTTACTCGGTGATGCCATCCTCGGTGAAGATTTCAATTTTCACATCTATATTCGACGCGGTGCAGGAGCTTACGTCTGCGGCGAGGAAGGGTCGTTATTGAATAGCCTTGAGGGGAAGCATCCGTTTCCAAGGAACCGCCCACCCTATCCGGTGACGCATGGGTTTGAGGACTTACCTACTGCTGTGAACAATGTGGAGACACTCGCCGCCGCTGTCCAAATTATACGGCACGGTGCAGCATGGTATAAGAATCTCAGCTATGATGAAAATTTAGCAGGCACAAAGATTATTAGTCTTTCCGGCGATATTCAGAGACCGGGGAATTACGAAGTCCCGTTTGGACTGCCATTAAAGACGCTGCTCTATGAATGGGCGGGGGGGGCTACAGAAGGACGCGAAATTCAAGCAATTACAACGGCAGGGTTATCTGGTGGGTTTATCGCTGGAGATGACTTAGATATTACTATAGATGAACCGAGTTTCCAAAAAGTGGGCGCGATGCTTGGTGCGGCGGGGATTATGGTGTTTGATAACACACGGGATATGCTTGATGTTGCACGCAACGCAATGGAATTTTTTGCTGAGGAATCTTGTGGAAAATGTTTTCCGTGTCGGATCGGCACCCATCGGTTGACAGAACTTTTGTCCGTGCCATTGGATCCGAATTCGGAAACGCTTATCTCGGAAATTGGAGCGGTCATGAAGGCAACGAGCGCGTGTGGACTCGGTACCGCTGCACCTAATATTACGGACAGTCTAATCCGGTATTTCTAATAGTTGTCAGTCGTCAGTTATCGGTTAAGAGATTTTGGTGTAAAACTCACAACTTTCTGGAATACTCCAAATTGGGATAAATTGTTCCAAACTGCTCTTAACCAACAACTCTCACTGCGAGGCAAACCGATAACCGACAACGAATAAAAAAATGTGGAGTCGCGGATTTATACTTCTTTGCGCCATCGTGTTTGTTGTCGGTTTGGTGACGGGACCGGTACAGATGCTGTTTCCGGTCTATGCGGAGACGATTTTAGAAGAGACTGCGCTATTCGCAGCGTTGTTACGCGCATTGCCTATCGGACTCGGTGGCATCTCAGCACTGATTGGCGGAACACTCTGTGACCGGTTCGGACGGAAACCGACAATACTCATCGGGATGACGGGTGCTGTTGTCATAGGCGCGCTTTTCACGACGGAAACACCGTTGTTTATCTGGGGTATCCTCTGTTATGAAGGCATTGCATCCGGGTTCAAGACCGCGGGTGGGCAAACCTATCTCATCAGTGTTGTGCCATCGAACCGATTGGGATTAGCGACGGGACTGTACTTTATCAACATGACTGTTGGGAGTGCAGTTGGCAGTGCCATCGCAGGCGAGGTCATTGATCGTATTGATTATAGGGTTTTCGGGATCGGTGCGATCGTTCTATCCGGCTTATTATTTCTCGGTGCATGCCTCTTTTTGCCGCGGTTGATGCAGCAGTCTTCCAATAGGCAGCAGGGGCAAGGTGGGATATGGAAATCAGCCCTTAATATTGACGCATACCTAAACCTGAGTCGGCGGCGAAACATGCAGATGCTAATCGGTTTACGAGTTTTCCCGACTTATTATTGGGGCTCTGTAAACCTGCTCATGCCGATCTTGATCGCGCGTATCGCTGGCGTGAAAGCGACAGGTTATTACGGTGCAGTGAGCCTACTGTTCGCTTTTGGGTGCCAACTGGCTGTCGGGAGAATATGCGATAGGATTGGACATCGCGCGCCTGCACTCGTGGCGAACGCAATCGTTACGCTTCTCGCGTTTGGTATGGCGTTCTTTCATGACTCATTAATCGCTCTGGAAGTTTTCGGGATACTCGGTGCAGGTGCGGCATGGTCGCTTTCAACAACGATTCCGCGGTTTATCAATGAATTTACCGAGCCTCATGAGAAAGGACATGGTGTCGGTCTCACGCACTTGGCATGGAGTAGCGGATTTCATATCGGATACGTCGCAAGCGGCTATCTAATTAATATCTCTGTTCAAGTGCCATTTATTGTCGCGGGAATTTCCTTGATTCTTTCAACGGGCGTTGCCTATAGACTTTGGTCTTCCTACTAAGAGTTATCGGTTGTCAGTTATCAGTTAAGAGGTTGCTGATACATCAATACACTTTATTATCTACTGGATCTTTGTTCGTTTTCGTTTGATTTGTTCCCTATTGACGAAGATTAGTACTTAATTTTATCAATGGCAGGTGTGCTTGTATAAATGCGCACTGTACCCTAAAAACCGCGGTTGAAAGCCGCGACTACAAAACGAAGGAATGCATAATGGTTATTGCAGAACTTGATTTAGAAAATGCAGAACATCGTGAACTCACCAATTCCGAGTGGCGTTATGCCGATGGACTCGTTCCGGGTGAACCCAATGGCGGTTTAGTTAATCTGATGAAAGAGAGTCCCGCCCGTCATGCCGATTATGACGATTCAGACTGGGGAACTTGTGAAGACATCCAAGCAGTCGTCTCCGAAGGACTCTGCTTCGGCTGGTATCGGATCACCGTAACGCTTCCAGAGGAAGTTGATGGGGTCTCGGTCGCCGGTTCGCAGGTGTGGTTACATACGTGTATTGACGACTATGGCGAAGTCTGGATCGATGGCGAAATCGACTTGGCTTTCGGAGAGTCAGGACGCGGTGCTGCTTCCGGTTTCAATACCCCGCAACGCGTCGTTGTCACCGAGAGCGCGGAACCGGGTGCGAAACATGTCATCGCGTGTTTGGCGATCAACGGTCCCCTCGCCAGACCGGGTGGCGGTATCTTCCTCCGTTTCGCGAAATTAGAGTTTGAAGAGGCATAGCAAGAGTAAAGATGGAAGGGTGGAAGAGTGGAAGGCTAGAGGGAACTTCCTGCCACCCAATTTTCCATCCTTCCAATCTTCCATGTCTTTCCCTTGGAAGGAAATCAGTGTTAAAAAAAGCGGTTGTCTTGCTAAGTGGCGGCTTGGATTCAACAACAACGCTCGCCATCGCGCGCGATGAAGGTTACGAGACTTACGCGATGAGTTTTCGGTATGGTCAACGACACGCTGTGGAACTACAGTGCGCGAAAAACATTGCAAAGGCACTGGGTGTAAAACAGCACACGATTGTTGACATTGATTTGCGAACCTTCGGCGCGTCGGCATTGACAGCAGATATTGAAGTTCCAAAGGACAGGTCTGATGCGGAAATGGGGGATAGCATACCGATAACTTACGTCCCCGCCCGAAACACAATTTTTCTCTCCTACGCGCTTGCTTGGGCTGAAGTCCTCATTGCCGATACTATT
>JAPPDN010000130.1:0-4616 GCA_028824575.1 Candidatus Poribacteria bacterium
CGTTCTTACGATTTACCTTTCCCAAATCTGCGGAGTATTGCTCCGAATGTCCGCTACTTCTTACGCAATAACGCCAAAGGCGTGTTTATGCAGGCGAACGGTAACGGGTTAACAGGCGAATTTTCCGATCTGCGGAATTACCTCATCTCACATCTTATTTGGGATCCATATCTTGATGCTGATGCACTTTTAAACGAATTTGTAAGTCTTCATTACGAAGCCGCGGCACCAGCAATTCTCAAATATATTGCTTTCCTCCACAATAACGTAGAGACGCGGGGGCTCCATCCGAGGTGTTTCCCAACCCCCGAAGATGTTGGCTTAGATGCGGAGAGTGCACAAGCAGTTTTCGACTATTTTCAGCAGGCGTTAGCACTTGCCGATAAACCTGAAATTCGGGCGCGTGTCGAAAAAGCCTCTATCCCTGCCTACAAAGCGATGCTCGTAGCAGGCGGCGAAATACCATCCGAAAAGCGTCTCACATTGATTGATGAATACATCGCGCTGTGTGAACGCTATAACATGTCACATGCCGCAGAAACGCAAGCAGCAGAAGCATATTTTCAGGAACTCCGCAACCAATAATCTCATTCATGGGTTAAAGCGTCGTCAGTCTTGGGTGGTCAGTTAAAGCGGAGCGTTAATAAACCAAGAACCTCTTGTACTGATAACTGATAACTAATAAAATGTTTGATTTCCGATCCCCTTTCTTCTTAATCCTACTTGCTGCGATTCCTGCGCTAATCTTTGTGCAACGGCAAGCACACCTCGG
Organism: Candidatus Poribacteria bacterium; assembly: GCA_028824575.1. Classification (GTDB taxonomy): domain Bacteria; phylum Poribacteria; class WGA-4E; order WGA-4E; family WGA-3G; genus WGA-3G. Next base: position 773 of record JAPPDN010000130.1, read on the forward strand.
GACGACGAAGTGGCGAAAAAGCGTAACCTTCTTCCTCAGAGGTGCCGCGCTGCTATGTGCAATCCTCGCCTTGGCCAGCCTCCACCGGACACAGAAAGAGCAGCGGCTTGCAGTCGTATTTCTAATTGACACCTCCGAAAGCGTTCAGCCTATTCAGCGTGAAGAAGCAGTCAAACAGATCAACGCCGCTGTCGCAAAGTTGAGACCTACTGATCTGTTCGGCATCATCGGTTTTGGGAAGGAAACCTCTGTACTTACAGGTATTCGACAGAAACAAAATCACCCCTTGGAAAGTATGTCTGCAGCACTACTGGCATCACTCGCGGAGCAGGCAATTAGACGCGATGGTACCGATATTCTCACCGCACTTAAGCACGCGATCGCATCGCTGCCAGACGATTATCATCGGCGGATCGTGCTGTTGAGTGACGGCATTCATAATGCCGGTGGTACACGCTTGGAGGATTATCTACCGTTACTTTCGGCGAGTAATGTTGAGATAGCAACTATACCGCTTGATACGCTTAAAGACGCAATTCGAGTGGTGCAGCTCCAGGTACCCACCCAAGTCCGCAGAGGTCAGCGTTTTGAGATGCGTGCCATAATTGAAACCGATGGTAGCCTCCCAAAGGTGCCCGGTACCCTCTATCACGAAGGCGCATTGATTGATACATTTGAGTGGACTTTGCCGAGTGGAACACATTCTCTTGCTTTACCGGTGCCACCAGTTTCCGAAGAGAGAAACCATAGATATGAACTAAAACTGGATGTCCGCGACGAAATCCTTGAGAATAATCAAGGATATGGCGTTGTAAAAATTCAGGGTAAACCGAACATCTTATATGTAGAAGAGGATCCCGCACAGGCTACACACCTAAAAACCGTCCTTCAGGAGAACGGCTTTGACGTGGAAGTTAGGGCACCCGTGGAAATGCCGACCGATCTCATTGAACTCAAGCGCAGCGATGTCCTCATTCTGAGTAACGTTTCCGTAGATGTCCTCTCATTGGAGCATCTGCAAAGCGTCGAAAATTATGTCCGTGACCTCGGACACGGGTTAATCGTTATCGGCGGCGGACACGCCTACGGACCCGGGGGTTATACCGATACTGCCTTGGAACGTGTACTTCCTGTAAAAATGACACCACGCGAACAGAAGGACACTGTCGCGATTCTTTTTGTGTTAGATACGTCGGGGAGTATGGCAAATTATGTCGGTGGACAACGACGTAAAATTGATCTCGCCATTGCAGGGATCAGTGCGGGTATTGATAATCTTGAAGAGGATGACATCGCCGGGGTCATCAGTTTCAGCGCAGGCAAAGATGCTCACGTCGTCTCAGATCTCACATCTGATCGTAATGTGCTACTTCAAGCCGTTGGCAGGCTTAAGCCGACAGGCGGAACAACGCTGATGATGGAGGCGATTGACAAAGCTTCCGAGATACTTGAAGCAGACGATGCGAAACGGAAACACATCGTTCTCTTATCGGATGGTAAATCCGATGATACGAAATCCGATTTTCTGAAGTTAGCAGAACAAATTGCCAAAGCGCGTATCAGCATCACGGCGATTGCGATCGGCGATGCAAACGTAGAGCTTCTCACGCAGCTTACAGAAGATGTGGTCCGCGTTAAAAATGTTCAGGAGCTGCCAAAGATTTTAACGGAAGCTGTCCGAGAAACGCAGCGTTACATCGTTCAAGAACCTTTTCAACCTGTTGTCCCTGCTCCGAGTGAGCCAATTGTGGAGGGCATCGGCACGCCGCCAGAACTTCACGGTTACATTGCGACGACGGAAAAGGATACCGCCCAGGTTTTCATCCGTTCACATAAAGATGAACCCGTTCTTGCAGGGTGGAATATCGGGTTAGGGAAAGCGATCGCTTGGACATCGGACGTTAAAGCATGGGCAAAAGAGTGGATTCCGTGGCGCAATTTCGGAAAATTTTGGGGGCAATCTGTCAATTGGGTACTTCCTGCGGCGGATGCGGATGCCGACTTCGATCTCACCGTATCGCTCCGCCACGGTGCAGCGGAAGTCAATATTGATACGCGAACACCGTCACAAGCCGTTTACGAGGCCCGTGTTGCCGGTCCGAATGGAACAAGTGAGCCTATTGAAATGCAACAGACTACATTGACGCGCCACAACGGCACATTTCAGATACATGACAGTGGTTCTTACATCGTTACTGCCCAGCGTGAAGGTGATGGTTCCAAACGTACCAAAGCCTTGATACTCCCTTATCCATCAGAATATGCCGAATTCGAGGTCAATACCAACTTACTAAAAGTGCTGGCATCGGAGACTGATGGCACCTACGAACCCACACCGACCCAGATAGCATCACCCGCAGGTACACCCATTGAGAAGCAGGTTTCGCTTGCACATGCCTTACTAATTGCCGCTGCGCTATTCTTTGTATTGGAGATGGTCCTCCGGCGTTACAGCATAGCAAATAGGCATCTCGCTGCGTTTCTCGGGCGATTGCGCGGACAGCCTGCAGGCAAATCGGTAGGCGGACAAGGGGACACTCTGCCTTCACCCGAACGCGTTACAGGAGACACGGTCTCTGTCGAGCCAACAGAAGCATCAATGACCCGATTATTAGCCGCTAAGAGGCGCGCTCGCTGATACTGACCCATGAGATTTACGCCAAAACGCCTCTGAACGCTGCCGAATCTCTCGCCACGGACCGGTAATCGCCAGCGTAATTCCCGGACTCTGAATGTTCACAAAGAGCGTCGTGCCGTCGGGTGAGAACGTCGCACCGGCGAGTTCGGATAGATTACCGGCATTTCGAGCAAACCGGTAGAGGTTTCCTTCCGGTGTTACGCCAATTAGAAACTCCTCGTTGGGACCATCTTCGCAGATAATGAGATCGCCCCAAGGCGCGACTGCCAAGTTATCGGCGTTTTCCATGAGATTGCTGTCGTTCGGTTCAATGAAGAGTTCAATAGTTCCCGGTTCCTGTTCCTCGCGGCTTGTGCCTTCGTAAGGACTTGGTATTTATCTCCAGATTTGCCCTTTGTATTCAATACCGCCATTCGTGCAAGCGATATAGAACTCTCCCGTCCCTTGATTATCGCCATACCATATCCCTTCACCGCGTGCGAACTTTGCAGCATTTTTACTATCAGCCCCTTGGTAGCGGAGGTCATCATACGGCGATTCTACATTCTCAATATCCACCCATTCAACTGCGAGTGTTTCTCCGACGGGTACCGGGTTATACGTCCACCAGAAAATCTTTTGATTTCGACTTCGCCAGTTTCGGGTATCTGCCGCTTCAAGGTCTCGAATTTTCAGTGCTTGCAGCTTGCCGCCTGCAGCGAGTTCTCCCGGCTGGTCAGGAATAAACCGGTAAATTAAACTATCTCCCCTATCTTCAGTTTCATAGACGATTCCCGTTTTCGGATCAACAGCGACAGCCTCGTGATTGAAGCGTCCCATCGCTTTCAACGGGATTGGGTCAGCTAATCCTATGTCGGCAGAAGCAGGAACTTCAAAATTATACCCATGGTTTGCTTCATAAGTGTTTTCTTTTTCAGATTTCTGCATAGTCTCTTCACAGGTGATCCATGTGTTCCAAGGCGTGAGACCGCCAGCACAATTCCGGATCGTCCCTATCAGACTTAAGAAGTGTTTCTCCAGCGTCTTCGTGCGCGTATCATAGACGAGTGTCGTTGTCCCGCCGAGGCAGGGTAATTCGCCTGATCCAGCGTCGTAGAATTTGTCAATCGCGGCGCGTTCAATCTTTTCGTTATTCCATCCAAAAGGTCCGACGTTTTTAGCAGTAGCGGTCAATTCGTGATTGCGGACGAGGATCGTTTTGCCGTT
>JAPPDN010000130.1:4626-5027 GCA_028824575.1 Candidatus Poribacteria bacterium
TTGTTTGACCAGTTCGCGACAAAGCGTGTGCTGTGAACCCTTCTGGGAGGTCAAGGAGTCGGTTTGCGCTCGGCAAAAACTGGAAGGGTGGTTCAGGTCTAAAGCCCGGTACTTTTTGAATCAGGGTTTGGCTACACCCTGAAAATCCGAGACTGACTGCTGCGGATGCGGTCGCAAGCGCGCCGGAACGTAGAAACTGCCGTCGAGATAGCTTGTTTTTCATAAATTTCCCTCATCAAACGAACGTTAAAGAGGTCACCGATAAACGTAATGCATTTCTTATGTTCAAAGTATAACTCTAATATTTTACAATACTTTTAAAATTATTTCAAAAGTTTATTACAAATCGGTGTGTCAATATTTTTCTGATGTCTTCCAGACACACCAAACCCCCTTATCAG
>JAPPDN010000542.1:0-4793 GCA_028824575.1 Candidatus Poribacteria bacterium
GCAATGCAACTGCTGCCTACCACCGAAGGACTCTTGACATGCCCCGAAGGTGCAGCAACCGTCGCTGCACTTAAACAACTCGCCGCGAATGAAATGATTGATCCTTCCGAACGCGTCGTCTTATTTAATACCGGTGGCTATCAGGCATAAAGGGAATCGTTACCGATTTTCAAGATAGTCGTAAGTCGGCTTTTCCTTGGTTTCCTCTCCCACTTCAGATGCCTTGTTCTTCAGGTGATAGCCGACATCGTACTTCTGCACCGATATAATTGGATAGGGACCGTCAAATCCGGCGACTATACCCTGTACTTCAACCGGTTTACCAGTAGTTCCAACATCGGTCCGGAGTTGATCGAACTCAGGGTTCGCGTCGAATACGAAGTTTTGGCCTTGATTCTCTGTGACCATCGCATGATGGATATTAGAGGTTTCCGGCCGCCAGCGTCGCCATGATGGAACGTTTCGGATGTAGCTCCGGGCGAAGCCGGGATGTGCAAACATGTTGCCTCGGATCGTCGCATGGGTTTTAAGGACACGGGCACCACCGAGTCCGTGGCGGCCCCGGAAGCGTGAATCGTTAAGCTGCCGCATGATGTTATACACATCAAACGTATGTGTTTCGCTGTACTTGGTGACACCTTGTCTGGCTTTGATTTCCACGACGGTCGTGAAATGCCGCTTTCTGCCATGCTTATCAACAGGTGTACTGAAGGTAACGTCCTTTGGGTCTGCCCACGGTTCCAACAATCGCCGAATCTGCCGCGCGTCGGCGTTACTGACAACATCGGAAATCTCTATTTTCAAGACAACCGCCTCTTCAGCCATGCTTACCATACTTATGCCAACGAATAGAAGTACCACCAGAAAAGTAAGCCAATAGAAATGTGTACGTTTCATTCTGATCTCCTTCTGATTTTCACCCTTAATCTATAAGTTTTACATCTTATCTATATTAGACACCATTGGAGAAAAAAAGTTTCAAAAAAAATCACTGAGTCCAATCCGATAACTTCCATTTAACTGTTAATGACGCGATCTCATAGTAAAAAGGGTGCATAATTTTAGAAAAAATCAAAATCCTAAGTTTTACAACGTGAGTTCAACGCTCTGAAAATCTAAACGCTCAGTATCACAAAAAAGTTTACAAGGAAACATATAATTTACAACTTCGCGCTTCTACGTTGAAAACTCGTTATCAAGTGCGCCCCATTTCGTGCAGCTAAGTCTAAGGAATGCCCCATTTTGTGCAGTGCTTTCTCTGTATTTTGTAGAGAACTGCGTCAATGTGGGATTGTTTAAAATTGGCACGGAATTTGCTACATCTAACCAACAGAAACGTCAATCAAAAGGTGTTGGACATAGACAGGATGGAGGCAAGGTTTAAATGAGAAGGGGCGTGGTACGAGGAGATATGAGCGTCGGATTAATGAACGGCGAGAGGTGCTGCGGATATGAATGTACAAATTCCTTGAAAATTACGCTGAAGTATGCTAACATTTAAAAAATGGACTCTATTCCATAAGCTTTAAGTTAAACAGAAATATAGGGTAAAATAGGAGATGCACCTTATGAAAAGAATGTTTTGGGTAGCGATGCTCTTTGTGATGTGTGTTGCTACCAGTTATGGGCAATATAACGGTGAATGTTGGGTTGTAAGTGGTGGCGATACAGTTTACAAATTGCATGCAAATGGCAACGCCGATCCGACGGTCATTCCGAATCTGGCGCAGGCGAGTGCTGCGGAAGTGAATCCTACCAACGGTGTCGCTTGGATCGCTATTTCTGCATCGAATGCTGTCTTCAGGTACGATCAGGATGCTCAACCGCCGGAGGAATCATTTACGCAAGCACCCGTGATTGAACGTCCAAACATGATCGCTGTGAACCCAGCAGACGGCACCGTCTGGGTGGCATGGCTCAACGGGGTGTCTAAGTTGTCAAGTGACGGAAAACAGATTCTCGCCCAGGTAATCCCACAGGGTGGTAATCCGAACGTAGAAACGGGTCGATTCAATGTCGCTGTGAATCCAAAGGATGGCAGTGTATGGATAGCAGATGCACGCGGTCCCATCAATCGTTACGATGCAAACGGCAATCAAATCGCAACCGGTCCGACAATGCGAGAACCAAAGGCGGGTGTAGCAGTTGACTACGAGGGAAACGCGTGGGTCGCTGATAGCCAATTTAACGCACTCATTCGGATTTCACCCACCGGTCAGCAACTCGTAAAACTTGATATGCCGAGTCCGACTTCGCCGCGCGTCAACCCAAAGGATGGTAGTGTATGGGTAGTTTCAGGACAGTCAATGCTGCTGAACTTATCAGCAGATGGGACGAAAATGAATGAATTTGCTGCGGGTATGGCTGTTGTCGGGATAAGTCTCTCACCTTCAGATAACGGTATTTGGGTTGCAGACATGCTCGGCGCAACATTCACAGGTGAAGTCAGTAAGTTCTCTACAAATGGAACAAAACTCTTCGCGAATCCTATTCCGCAACCTTCCTCTGTTTCGGTCGGATTTTGGGAAGGGAACTAATCCAGAACCATCATAGGTTGCGTCGTTACGTTCGTCTACTTGTGAGACCGCTTGCGGGTATGATTACAACTTTTCTGATGGATAAATTCGGGGTGTATTATGATTAAGTATCGCCTTTTGACACGGCCTATAAGTTGCCAGAGCCTCCTGTTAAAATTTGCAATCGGAATTTTTGTTGTTGGATTGTGTGCCACGAGTGGATTCGCCCAGCTACCAGATTTCCGTGTTGATATTAACAGTATTACCTTTTCCAATCCTACACCTGTTGAAGGTGAAGAGATTACCATTTCGGTTGAGGTGAAGAACATTGGCGATGGCACCCCGACGATGAACGAGGATCTCGTTGTTGAGCTTTACGAGGGAGATCCGGCGACGCAACCGCTCCAAATCGTCTGTAAGGATGTGATCATAGAACTAAAACCTAAAGAAACCGGCACGGTGAAAGCGCAGTGGCAGCCGCCCCCTGGCAAAACGGAAATTTACGCTGTTGTTAACCCTTCAGGCACCAAACATATTGCGGAAGCGGATGCGGAAAATAACGTTACGCAGGCAGCGATTGTGGCGCAGTCGCGGACGTTCCCTTCTGTCACGTCCGAACAAATCCAGAACGCCATAACGAAAGGCGTTGATTGGATAGTGGCGCAGCAGGGAAAGCATAGCCGGACCTGTTTACAATGTGGTACTGAAAACCAACTCATCTTAATCTGCATTACTTGTCAGGCGAGTCTGAAAGGGTTGGCTGAAAACTTCGTTCCGGGTGCTGTATGGAATTTCGGTGAAGATCAAACACAGGAGACGGCACTGGCATTGCAAACCTTGCTCGCAACGGGGCACACACCTTCGCACCCGTCCGTTAAGAAAGGTTTAGAGTTTCTATTGACGCGGGATTGGAATGAATTCGCCGTTTACCAATATGCAGTCATTGTGCCAGTCCTTGTAGCAATCCAAGACGAAGCCCACAGAGAACGTACCCAATTTGCTGTGAACCAATTAATCAAAAAGCAACTCCCGATCAGTGGTAGTGAGTTTGCTGATCCGAGGGATGATGGCGGTTGGGGTTACGGTTTTACTGCCGATGGTGCACACATGAACATGGTGATCTACGCGCTCTATGCTGCGAAGCAGTGGGGTCTTGATATTCCACGAGATACATGGATACGCGCCGAGCAGTGGATTCGCCGAAACCAAACCGAGACAGGCGGATGGCTCTATAACTTAGTTGACGACGGTTCGCCTTGGGCGATCGGGGTCTACGGCAGTATGACCGCAACTGGACTATGGGCACTTCGGGCGTGTGGGGTTCCTGTTGGGGATCCACAGGTCCAAAAAGGCATGGCATGGGTGAAAAAGCATTGGACTTTGACTCGGAACCCAGGCTCTAACTCATGGCTTTATTATTATCTACTCTCGTTGCAGCGGTTCTGTGACATCCCGCCCACCGTAGACGCATTTGCTGGTTACGATTGGTACGCTGAGATTTCACAGATGCTGGTGGCACAACAAGAGCCTGACGGGAGATGGCGTGGATCTGAGAGCGATTTTTTATCGACCTGTTTTGCCGTGATGTCCTTGAGTCATGCGCTCGCGGGTCCAACGGAACCGAATATCGGGATAGCCCCGCGAAGCCTTCGGTTTTCACCGCCTTCTCCGCGCGTCGGCGAAGCCGTTCGACTCAGCGCGACCCTCCGTAATACAGGAGCACCCCTTGATGGGATTCTTAACGTAGATTTTTATGTAAATGACGAAAAGGTTACCACAGCCGAGGTGCTTTGGACACCTAAATTAGGGGAGACTGTCGTTTCGGCGGACTGGGCACCTGAAACTGAAGGTGAGATAGAACTTGTCGCACGCATAGACCTCACAGATACGGATGAAAGTGACAATACCGCTTCGGAAACACTTACTGTCTATCCACAATCTACCGAGGCGACGGATGTTCTGTCGATGAAACCTGAGAAAATTGGTGAAAACGTTCATCGACTCGGCAATGTTGTTTTGGACATCAGTAAACGTGAGGTAACACTGCCGGGTGAAATTAACATCGTCGGTGGGGATGCCAATATTGAATTTTTTGCCTGCGGTAAGCTCGGAAAAACGCATGAGAGCATCTTGATTATTGATGCAGAACCTGTCCATATACTTACAGTACTTGCTGCTTTGGAGTTAGAACCCGGCAGGAATCTCGAGGTTGAAGGTGATCCACGCATTCCAGTAGGGGCACCCGTTGAAATCTGGGTACAATGGGACCAAGGCGAT
>JAPPDN010000542.1:4803-5021 GCA_028824575.1 Candidatus Poribacteria bacterium
CTTTCACAGGTCAACCGATGCAAAAAACACCATGGGTCTTTACAGGTGGACGCATAAAAAATAATCAGCTGACATCTCAACTTTTCCATAATATTATTGCCGTCTACCGCGATCCAGATTCTCTTTTCAATCATCCCTTGCCTACTGGTACCGATGACCGGACGTATCGTGTCAATACCGATGTAATTCCACCTAAAGGAACAAAGGTAAAGATAATC
>JAPPDN010000352.1 GCA_028824575.1 Candidatus Poribacteria bacterium
TCCTTATAACCAACCGTCGGTGTTCGGAAAACATCCATGACCTCCTGAGAAGACACTTCACTGTTCAAAATAATATTACCCAACCCGGGTTGCTTTCCCGCTAAAGCTTCCTTAAGAAATATAAGGTAACTCTCCTCACCTCGGCGTTTTTTATCCCAATTGTCGTTGAAGAATTCATTGACAAGCAGTCTGCCCATCAATTCAAACTCTGATGATATGACGAAACAATCCACCGGCGAACCTTTTTTCGATCCAGTCTTCCACCCATTTATAATGGCTTGTGCCAACGGATGGCTTGTGTCAAACGTCTTACCTTCTCGCTCGCGTCTTTTGGCAATCGGTTCCCGCAAACTATGTTTACGCCCTAATTCAGCATTGCCTACCCAGGTATTGATGAAATTATCGTTCAGGAATTTAATGTTTTGATCATCAGAGAGAGCACCTGCCCTCAGGGTTTTGCCACTCCCTCAGCAGGATTCGTCCAAGAGCGGGCCACTTACCGAGATGGCATGAATCGGTTTTTGTTGTGCGGGTGCCATCTCCAGTGCTTCTTCCAGCGGGACCCAGTTAATTTGCGCCGACTTGTAAAAACGTAACATCAGTGCGTGTAACGCTTCCGCTTGAGTGATTGCTTCTGTGAATTTAGCATTTTGCAAGACCTCTTGTACATCGGTACAAAGTTCCATTTGCGGGCAAAAGCCGGCATCGGCTGCGCGGAGTCCTTCTCTAATTCTCCAACGTACATCGAAGTTCAGTGTGGCTTCCGGAACATACATCTTGAAGGCGGCAACTTTCTTTTCGAGCCGATCGATAACCACATATCCGGCAAGCTGCGATGGCGCAAACCAACCTTTTTCTAAAACGAATTCCGCGTGGATGCGGAACAGGATCTCAGCAAACGCATCATTGTAGGCGCGTAGGCATGCCCACAAACCGTAAGAATCCTCACCACCAATTTCCAACTCCAATTGCGGGTTTGGACTGAGTTGCCGCAGCAGCGTTAGCGCGCTTTCTTCTTCAATCTCCCAGCATTCACCTACAGAGACCGGTTCTTGTGGCAAAAATGCTTGAAAAACGGAGGTAGGGTACTGCTTTTCGGGTTCAGCAACCCGGAGATTCGCTAATTCGTCCCAGTCCACGTGGTAGTTCCGTTTCGTGTATTCAATCGGAGCGATGAACCCTTTGACAGACACTTCTGCGTCTGCGTCAAGATTAAGTGCAATTTTGTTGTTGAAAGTTTTCATTTTTCGTTATGAACTTCCTTTTCGGTATAGGATACCATTGCTATCAGAAGGCGGCAATGATTCGCTTATACATGTTTTTGGATGCACTTATCTAAACCGGACTGATTTGGAATTCCTCTGCTTTATTTTCCACGCGCTTCTGCTGGTTCTACAGAGATTCTTGCTTGAAAAGCGTTGACTCCCTCCTTTTTATCTCCCAGTTCAGCGGCGGCAATTGCGAGCTTAAAAACTTGGCTTTGGTAGAAAGGATATGTAATTAGCGCTGTTTCGCCGGGCGGAACATCCCTAGCATTGGCAAACGAGTGATAATAACGCAACTCGCGTTCTGTCGGGAATTCGATGTCGCTATCGTATAAATAGAAAGAGCCTGCAAGTTCGGCACTCCCGACACGTATATCAATAGTCAGTATCCCACCCTTTTCAAAGGCAGTCGCATCAATTGTTACGATAGTAGAATCCTGAGAACCTGTTTCCGGGATCCGCAAAATATCCAAAACTTCTAACGTAGGCTGCGTCGGGTTGAGAATAAGGTTCAAATCCGTTAAGAACGGTTTAAAAGGGCTGTCCTGCTGAGGTGTATCTTCTTCCTCCCCTAATAGATAAGCGAAAGAGTTATCCGTATTAAATCCCGGATATTTCCCTTCCACGGCTTCAATCAGAAAGAGTCGGTAATTTTCTGCTGCTGTTCTGCCACCCTCTAAGCCGTGACTGCCGAAGAGGTATTTATTCAAAGCGAGTTTACCTTTCAATTCAAAGTCAGGCGATATAACGAGACAATCCACAGGCGAGCGTTCCTGCCAACCGCTCTTGATTGCTTGGGCTAACGGATGGGTAGTGTCAAACGATTTAGATTCGTGCGCGTACCTTTTGGCAATATATTCTCGCACACTCGGCTTCCTGCCTAACTCAAAATTAGAGACCCATGTATTGATAAAATTTTCGTTCAAAAATTTAATGACTCGGTCATGAGAGAGAGCACCTGCTCTCAGGCTTTTACCGCTCCCTCAGCATGCCTCATCGGCGAGTGGACCATCCAGTGAAATGACATGGACAGGCTTCTGTTGTGCAGGTGCCATTTCCAATGCTTCCTCCAACGATACCCAGTTAATGCGCTGCGATTTGTAGAATTGCTGGATTAAAAGACGTTCAGCTTCTTCTTGTGTGATTATTTTTGTAAATTCGGCACCTTGTAGAACATCTTGTGTCCCGGCACGGAGTTCCATTTGCGAGCAATAACCGCAATCTGTAATCCATCTTGGAGCGTCCCAACCTTCCAATGTCGTTTCCCAATTAACGTCAAAGTTTAGTGTGCCTGGAGGGAGATGCATCTGAAAGAAAACAAGAGTCTCTTGTGCCCGATCAATAATGAGGTGTCCAGCAAACTGTGAGGGTGTGAACCAGCCGTCCGTTAAGGCAAATTCTGCGTGAATACGAAATACAATGTGAACAAGTTGATCGTTGTAAGCACGCAGGCATGCCCAGAGCCCCTTAGCTGCTTCCATACCATACATCTCCGCACGCATTTCCAGAGAAGGATTGGGATGAAGTTGTTTCAGCAATTCTTGGACACAAGCCTGTTTTATTTTCCAGCATTCACCGACAGAAACGGCTTCGGCTGGGAGAAAACCTCGAAAAATAGACGTAGAATACTGCTTTTTTGGTTCTGCAGCGCGTAGATTCGCCAACGCATCCCATTTCTTATGAAAGTTGCCTGCAGTATGCGCAATCGGTGCGATAAAGGCTTTGACCGATACATCTGCGTCCCCGGCAAGATTAATCGTGATTTCGTTTGATAATGTTTTCATTTTAATTCTCCTCCACGGAGATTTTTGCTTGAAAGGCGTTGATGCTCCCTTTCTTATTGAACCACGTACCGGTAGCACCCAACTTAAAGACTTTACCACGTTCAAAACGATGTCGGATTCTTCCTATCTGTCCGGACGGGATGTCCCATGCTGAGGTAAGCGCGTCATCAGGATAACCCTTTGTCGGTAGTTCGGTATCGCCATCAAAGAGATCAAACGATCCACCCGGTTTCGCAGTGCCCATCCGAATATTGATGATGAGTATACCACCGGCTTCAAAGGCAGTGGCATCAATCTCAACGACAGTATCATCTTGATAGCCGTACCTTGGTGTCCGAAGGATGTCCAGTATTTCTGGTTCCGCCTGCTCAGGGTTAAGCACAACCTTCAAACCACTCGAAGAAGCACCTGAATGTTCATCGTTAAATCCGGGAAATTTGCCATCTAAGGCTTCCGTGAGGAATGTAAGGTAAGCATCCTCTTCTGAAATGCCCCTTTGAAAACAGTCATCAAAGAAATCATTAAGGGGGAGTTTGCCCATCACATCGAATTCTGGGGCAATAACCAAGCAATCCACAGGTGAATGTTCTTTCCACCCTTCCATGATGGCTTTTGCTAACGGGTGTGTTCTGTCAAATGTTTTGGATAATTCCTTACGTCTTCGTGCCATGTAGGCTTGTTTTCTGGGCGTGCGCTCTAATTCGACATTGGAAACCCAAACGTTAATGAAGTTTTCATTCAAGAATTCGATAACTCGGTCATCAGAGAGGACACCTGCCCTCAGGCCCTTGCCGCTCCCTCAGCAGGATTCATCAGCCAATGGGCCGTCTATTGAGATGGCGTGAATTAATTTCACCTGTTCTTCTGCCATCTCCACCGCTTGATATGGGGATACCCAGTTAATTTGTTCTGACTTGTAGAAACGTCCTGCTAACACGCGTTCTGCTTCTTCTTGGGTGATAGATGTTAAAAATTCTATATTCTGCGCAACATCTCGCGTCCCAGCACGGAGTTGCATTTGCGAGCAAAAACCTGCATCCGTAATAGAATAAGATGCCTCTTTGTCTTCTTTCCAACCGATATCGAGGTTCACCGTGCCTTCGGGGACGGACATTTCAAAGAAAGCAATCTTTCCTTTAAGTCGGTCAATTATCAGATTTCCGGCAAACTGCGAAGGCGTAAGCCAGCCATCCTCTAATTTAAACGCTGCATGAATCCGAAACGCGATGTCGGCGAATCTATCGTTGTAAGCACGTAGGCATGCCCATAGTCCGATCAAATCTCCCGAACCATCGTCCGTATTCAGATTTAGAGCAGTATGTAATTGCCTGAGCAACGCCAGCACGCCAGATTCCTGGATCTGCCAGCATTCACCCACTGAAACCGGTTCATCTGGCAGAAACGCTTGAAAAACAGATACGTGATGCTGCTTCTCTGGTTCGGCGACGCGCAAATTCGCCAATGCCTCCCACTCTATATGGAAATGGGACAGTGTATGTTCAATCGGCGCGATGAAGCCTTTAACGGACACTTCTGCGTCCCCGTCAAGACTGAGTGTGATTTTGTTGTTCAAAGTTTTCATTTTTATCCGTCTTCCGTTGTTCTTGGGATAATATCGTGAACACCGCCTTCACGGATACTTGCTGAAGAGACTAACACAAATCTCGCTTTTTGACGAAATTCCGGTAGGGATATCGCCCCACAATTACACATAAGCGACCGGATTTTTGCGAGGGTCGTTTTCAAATTATCGTTCATCTTGCCTGCATAAGGCACATAAGCATCAGCACCCTCCTCGAACAGTAATTCTGGACCGCCACCCTCATGGTAGCGTTGCCAATTGGATGCTCGCTTTGTGCCTTCTCCCCAGTATTCTTTCACTGTATTCATCCCCAATTTTCTCAGCTTACTCGGACTTTCATCAAATCTTGCAAAATATCTGCCCATCATCACGAAATCCGCACCC
>JAPPDN010000732.1 GCA_028824575.1 Candidatus Poribacteria bacterium
TGGAAATATACATGCACTTGCCATATATCGTCAAGCAAGTTGCCAATGCGGATCGTATTAGACTGATCATAAAGCGGATATTTATAGGTTTTCATGGTATATCGTGTATCGTGTGTTTATCCGCTTCTAAGTGGGAGGCAGGCACATGGTTTCCGAGTGACAACGCTTAGAATGCTGGTTTCCAACACGATATTATCATTAGGCAATTCATACGAAAGGTCAAGTTTATTTTCTTGACACAAGCACTTAGCATGCTTATATCCCAAAGCTAAAGCATTGGGCTTTACGCACGAATACCCGTAAACTCAGTTTGTAGTAGGGCAATTCTGCGGCGTACTTGCCAAATGCGACGTGCATTATTGACCGGTGTTGGCATTCGGACGTGCGATGAATCGCACTACTACGAACCAAACCGCAAAGTCAAAGTTGATGAAGCACCACGCGGCTCAATAGAATCAATCTATGATGCGAAGGTTTTCTCATCGTCAAGAACTATCAACGCGAACCATGTATTGATGTCTGTACGCTCTGGCGCGATCTTGTTGAGCATCCTCGTCATTCGCTCTCTTAAGTGTTCATCTGTAGGAGCCATCTCTCGCATCCATTCGTTGTAGGCTTCGATATCCGCTTCGCTTTTCGGATAATCTGCCTTTAACCACGCTTCGATGTCTGCATCAGTCAACAATGTCTTCAGTGCTTCAGTGAATTCTGCAGCAGAGACTCCCAGGAAATCGAATGCCCTCCGATCAAATCCCGAGTTCTCGCCGTAGACATATTCCCCCAGCGTGTTGTTATGAGATGCACGACCTTTATCAATCAACCGCGCGAGTTGAACCATCCCGTAGACCTCTGTATTGTAAGGGCTGCGTGGCGCGCGGCGATTGAGGTCGATGATACCGAAACTCAGTTGATCGTCCAAGTCCTGCAGTGCAACCCACGTGTTGATGTCTGTCCGACTCGGATCTATCTCTTGGATACGCGCGTTGAATCGTTCCTGTGACGCTTCATTGGGTCCGTAGTTTACCAACGTTTCGTTGAACGCATCAATTTCGTCCTGCGATTTACCGCAGTTTTCCAGCACCCATGCACCGATTTCGAGATTGTTCGGGTTGTTAACCGCTGCTTCCTGAAAATCTGTGGCTGAGATACCGAGGAAGGTAAGAATGCGTATATCTTGCCCGGAATCGTCGCCGTATAGGTATTCCCCGATTTTCTCGGCACGCTCGGCGCGTGCTTTATCCGCCATACGCGCGACCCCACAGATGCCAGCAATATCTTTGGCGCGTGCGCTGCGGGGCGGCCCGGCAGTGAGGTCCACCTGCCAGAAGCTCCCCCAATCGTCGAGTTCCATTGACTGTAGCACTGTTGTAATATCGGTTCTACCGGGTGCGAAGCGAGCGAGCCGATCCTTCAAGCGTTGTTTATGCGCATCGGTATCGGGCAGTTGCGTCAGAGCAGCATCGTTAAACTCAGCAATCTCTGCCGCTGTCTTTCCACTCGTTTCAAGCACCCAGTGCCCGAGTGCGGTATCGTCGTGTTCCGCAGCTGCCTCGGCGAAAGCGTCGTCTGAAATCCCTAAGAATACTAAGACGCGTTGATCTAAACCGGAGCTCTCACCGTAGATATACTCACCGAGGGTTTCCTCGTTATGCGCACGCGCTTTGTCTGTCATCCGTGCTGCACCGACAATTCCGGCGACTCCGAGGTTTGAAGGGCGGCGCGGTGGTTGGTGTGTTAAATCCATAGTTAAAATGTCCTTTCAAATTTTAAAGGGATGTATCGGTCTTTTAGGAATATTGTATTCATATTTAAAGGGATGTCAACAAAAAAGGTAATTAGTTGTCAGTTGTCAGTTGTCAGTACTCAGTTAAGCAATATTAAGAAACAAATTTCACGTTTTGAGGAAGGGTAGAAAACTGAAAGACTGGAAGAAACGCTGTGTTCGCTACCTTCCTAGCGGAAACCCCCAAGCAAAAACACTTCTTAACTTCCAACCTTCCAACGCATCTGAAGACCAGAAACATTAATTTAATATTGAAATTTGGTTAGGTAAGGACAATATTTACTGATATTTCTCTTGATATTTTTTATGGAAAATGCTATATTTATGCCAAAAGTGCATGGAGGCACGCGATGGGATTTCCTGTTTACGATTATCGGACAGATGTCCGCAATGTGTTGGTGACCCCGCAAATTCGTTCACGGTTCTTAAAGATGGAGCCTGGGCAGAGTGCCCAACTCCATAGCCACGATTTAGGGCATGAGATTTTCCTGATTCTGGAAGGACGCGTCGAATTTGAGATTGATGGTGAAACCGAAGAGTTGGGACCGGGGCAGATGTGTGTCGCTTTGGTAGATCAACCGCATACGGTGCGCGTTCTCGGTGATGAACCGATGACGATGTATTTGTCCGTCACACCACATATCCACCCGACGCACACACCGCGTACAGAAGATGGCGAGCGACTTCCACATAATTTCGTGCCCGCTCAGGCTTACGATGTTGAGCCGGATATGCAGGTGTCTGTATCGGAACTCGTTGCGCGCCAGAACCATGCCGCAGAATTGCTTGCGGAACTGACACAGACGTGCGCAGCTGTCCAGCAAGAGATGGGCAGTCAACTCAAAACTGCACTCGCTGAAGGTGATGCAGATGCTGCGACTGCAGCACGCAAAGCGATGTGGGAAGCACTCTATCCGGTTTATAAGGCTACTGCTGAATTAGCCGATGTTTGGAACGCGCTTGCACCACGCGTAGACTCGTAATTTGCTTTTAATTTGTTTTATATTAAGGTTTATGGTATACTTTAACAATAAAGGTATGTTCGTCCGATTGACCGATTGACGAAAATTGTTCAATTTAAACTTTAAACCGAATTTAATTTGACAACGTTATAATATTAGGGTAAACTTACCTTTTAAGAAAACCTCGTTTAAGCGAACCACCTTTGTGCCTTTAGCAAAAACATACCACTCTGGGGGATATCCCATATTCGCGAACGAGGGACTGACCTCTATACCACTATGGTAAAGAAAACGTCACAATACTAATGAATTATAAGGAGTGTCTTATGAAAGACCAGCTTTTTAATAGGAAAGCCCTGTTTTCCTTATTAGCTGTTGCAATGTGTTTAGGATTTACAGCCATGAGTTACGGTCAAGCCGTCGTCTCTGTGGATCCTGCTACAGTTGAATCCCCAGCTGCTGGGGAGCAACTCATGGTGCATATTAACAAAATGGGTGGGGCAGGTGTATTAGGATATGAAGTTGACATATCTTATGATCCGACCGCACTCAGTTTTGTTGGAAGTGCGAACGCGGATTACTTACCTGCCGGTTCATTTGCGACACAACCTATAGAATCTGAAGGTGGTGTTAAAATTTCGGCGGCCTCTCTGACCGGTGCCGCGTCGGGTGCAGATGGCACACTTGCCACGGTAACTTTTGAAGTCGTTGAGGCAAAAGCATCCACAATCGGTATAGCGAACGTTATCCTCGCTGGTGCCAATAATACTACAGTTGAAACTACAACTGCAGATGGCATGGTGACTGTCCCAGCCGCTGAGGAAGAACCAGCTGCTGAAGAAGAAGAACCAGCCGCTGAAGAAGAAGAACCAGCTGCTGAAGAAGAACCAGCCGCTGAGGAAGAACCAGCCGCTGAGGAAGAAGAACCAGCTGCTGAAGAAGAACCAGCTGTTGAAGAAGAACCGGCTGTTGAAGAAGAACCAGCTGTTGAAGAACCCGCTGTTGAAGAAGAACCCGTCAAAATGCCGGTTAGCCAGATGTTCGAGATTAAACTCACGAACCTCACTGTGGGTGAACACGGTGTCAGTGGGCAAACTTTCTCACCTGCGATCTTTGCAGCACACCCCGCCGGTGTTAAACTTGCTGAAGTCGGTCAACCCGCGAGTCCAGCGATTGTTGCAATGGCTGAGGGTGGAGATATCTCAGGCCTCGCCGCACTCGCACAGGCTGCTGGCGCGGACGTCGCGATCGCTATGAATGCGGATGGGACGAACAGATATACGATGCCAGGGCAATCCTCAACGGTTACCCTAACTGCTGACATGGTGAATTCTTCGCTGTCTGTCGGCACAATGTTGGTCTCAACGAATGATGCGTTCATCGCTGCTATTGACGTACCCCTCTTTGATGAAGATGGCATGCCTGTTACAGCAACCATCGACCTAATGGCTTACGATGCTGGTAGTGAAGATAACACAGAGATGGCTTCCGATATTCCAGGTCCGCTCGGTTTAGATCCTGAAGTTGATCCTGCAGGCAGTAACGCACGCGTTCCGACCGTAGGTGGCGTGATTATGGCGCACGAAGGTATCCAAGGTGGCGCCGATGTTAGTGATGCGTTTGCATGGACAGAACCGACAGCAATGCTCATGATCACACCGGTTGACGCACCTGCAGAGCCGGTTGTTGAAGAACCGGTTGTTGAAGAACCTGTCGTTGAAGAACCTGTCGTTGAAGAACCTGTCGTTGAAGAACCGGAACCGGTTGTCGAAGAACCAACGGTAACTGAAGGTCCTGGTTTTGATGTTACACTCGCCCCCGGCTTGAACATGATTTCTATACCGTTGATGCCGGAAGAACCCTACACTGCGAAATCGTTGGCAACAATGCTCGGCGCAACGATCGTCATCCAACTCGATGCCGCAACGCAGAATTTCGTCGGTTACACTGTCGCCGAAGAAGGTGACGGTTTTGGTATCGAGGGTGGCATGGGTTACATCGTCAATACGCCTGCTGGCGGTATGGTGAAATTCACCGGTAAGGCGTGGGATAACCAACCTGTCGTCGAAGAACCGGTTGTTGAGGAACCTGTTGTCGAGGAACCCGTTGTTGAAGAACCTGTCGTCGAGGAACCTGTCGTCGAGGAACCTGTCGTCGAGGAACCTGCAGCTGAAGAGGTTGCTGAAGAACCCGCAGCCGAAGAACCCGCAGCTGAAGAAGAAGTTGCTGAAGAACCCGCAGCCGAGGAAGAAC
>JAPPDN010000151.1 GCA_028824575.1 Candidatus Poribacteria bacterium
ATGAAGTATGATATTCCATGCCGGGGTAGGCAGGGAATTGTTGTGGAAACTGAATTACCCGCCAGCCATCACGCATCGCTTCCATCACCGAATTATACGGTGGTGCCTCGCTATCACCTGTCGTATGGCGTTTCTCACCAGTACCATCGTACATTGCCCAAGCGACAACACTACTATTTAGGTCAGGTGTGTGCAGATGCAGCACCAGAAGTTTTTGTCTTAATTCAGACATGTTGAGAGTTAGCCTTCCTTGGAACACGCTCTGTAAACGCGCTTATGCGACATACCCGCCTTGGACGTTATTGCGTCTTAATTCGACTCCAAGTCGTCACCAGTTTTCCGCCGGGTTGCACATCTAACGCAACAGACATCCCATCTTCCATTAGTTCGTTGAGTTCCTTCTCGCTGAGGGCTCTGTCATAGAGAACCACCTCGTCAATAGTGCCTGTCATCCAGTAGTTACCGATGTCGCAGCCACCAATAAAAAGAAAATTATCGTGGTTATCCGGTTTCGTCCCTGGTGCGACTTGCGCATCAATCGCTCCATCAAGATAGAATTTGAAGTCTGAGCCATCGTAAGTGCCTGCAACGTGATGCCAGTCACCATCCGTCACAACGGTTTTGGCATCAAAGGATTTCCATCCGGAATTTGTTGTGAAGGAGTAATGGACAACGCCGGAGTTAATATGACCGAAAAGCCCATAGTTTCTGCCCGTCGGATTGCGGTTTTCTTTAGTGGCAATAATTTGCCACGCGCCGGAGACTTTCGGGATATTCACCCATGCGGCGATTGTGAATTCCTCTAAATCAAGCGCATTATCATCATCGACGGTTACCATATCTTGCCCGCCGAATTCCATCGCACCATCAAATTTGCCATCAACCCACTTCGGTTTACCCTTCGCGATTTTCCCATCCAGTCCGTTATCGGAGGAATCCGTAACGGCTTCTCCTTTGCCTTCATCGAACAACCACGCACCAACGAGACCGTCCGTATCCAGTGCTACGACCTGCGTTGCTATGAGATGTATTAACGCAAAAAGACTCAGGATTAAAAATGTTAGTACTCTGTACATCAGAAACTCCCCGTTTTAAACAGACCTTGATGCTGAAATTCAAGGCTATCGTTTAGACGACTGTTTCGGGAGGGATCGTTGCGTCTTTTGGAACAATCACAATACCATCCCGAATGTAGTAGTTTTCACCATCGTAGTTGTCAATTCCGTCTCGGTTTACAAGTACTGAATTATCACCGATACGCGCATTTTTGTCAATAATTGCATTCTGAATCAGGCAATTGCGTCCAATACCGACATTAGGAATACCTGACCTTTCATGCTCCACTCGCGACATATTTGACTCATAGTAGTCTGCTCCCATAAGTATGGACTGGTAAATTCGACTGCCACCGGAGATAATACTTCGGATGCCGACAATCGTTCTATCGAGTTCAGAATCATCAATGATAGACCCTTCGGCGAGAATCGATGAACGGACACTACTGCTGTTGACTTTGGTGCTTGGTAGGTGCCGACGGTTGGTATAAATCGGTGCCTGTTCATCGTAGAAGTTGAACGCCGGTGTGGCATCCGTGAGTGCTATATTTGCCGAATAGAAAGCGTGGATCGTACCAATATCCTCCCAATAGCCATCAAAAAAATAGGCTGAAACCGTACGCGCCTGAATGCTCTTTGGAATAATATCTTTACCGAAGTCTACATTTGATGCATCTTGAAGCACCTCTTGTAAGACCTCACGATTAAAAATATAGATCCCCATTGAAGCGATGTATTCCCTTCCTTGTGGTTCAATGTCCCGTGATGTAAATACCTCAGGTTCAACGCGCAGCCGCTGAAGCTCATCCTCCGTTTGCGGTTTTTCAACGAAATCAACGATACGTCCATTCGCATCTGCTTGGAGAATGCCGAGTCCGCTCGTAACCTCTTTCTCCACAGGGATAACAGAGACTGTAATGTCCGCATTGGATTCAGTGTGAACAGCCAACATTTTTTCATAATCCATTCGATAGAGATGGTCACCGGCAAGGATGAGGACATGGTCGTCTTTGAAACGAGGGTTGAGAATATAAGGTTCATTGTGCTTGATAGCATCCGCTGTGCCTTGATACCACTCTTCGCCCATCAGCGTCTGTTGCGCTGCGAGAATTTGGACGAATCCGCGGCGATAGGTATCAAAGCGGTACGTTTGTGCAATATGTCGATTCAAGGAGACAGAGTTGAACTGCGTCAAAACATAGATTTTTTCCAGGCCTGAATGTAGGCAATTGCTAATCGGTATATCCACCAGTCGAAATTTGCCTGCGATCGGGACACTCGGTTTCGCTCGATCCCGTGTCAATGGAAATAGCCGTGTGCCGCGACCGCCGCCAAGAATAACCGCAATAACGTTCCCATTGCTCATAAGCATTCTTCTCATTTGGTTATCAGTTATATCAGTTATCAGTTAAGAGGTTTTGGAGTATCCCAAAGTCTCTTTTTCTCACTGCGAAGCAAACTGAAAGATTTTTTCGAGAAAAAAATTGTACTGACGACTGACAACTATTCCCTACTACAAACTCCCCTTAGTGGACAGAACACCCGTGATATTTTCATCAAGGCGTGTTGCAATATACAACGCCTTCGCAACCGCCTTAAAGATGGCTTCAATGATGTGGTGTTGATTCGTGCCGTACGGGACGTTGACGTGTAAGGTTGTACCGCTGTGGTTCACAAAGCCGTGAAAAAATTCTTCGGCAAGTTCAATATCGAAATCACCGACTTTCCCGTAACTCAGCGGTGTCTCAAAGTGGAGGTAAGGTCGTCCGCAGACATCTAAATCGACTTTGGCGAGGGATTCATACATCGGAACAGTGAAACTGCCGAACCGTTGCATTCCCGCTTTGTCGAGTACTGCTTTTTGGAGGGCTTGCCCAAGGCAGATGCCGACATCCTCGGTCGTATGATGCGCATCTACATGTAAATCACCCTCTGCATCAATCTCAAGGTCAAAGAACCCGTGTTTGGCAAAGAGTTCTAACATGTGATCCAAGAATCCGACACCGGTGTTAATAGTGGATGCCCCTGTTCCGTCGAGGTCAAGGTTGAGCCGGATGCGGGTTTCTGCTGTTTCGCGGGCAATTGCTGCTTTTCTGTCCATACCGATTTTTTAACTATGGGCCTTTCTGCTCCGTTTTCTTCCGTCGTCAGAAAACGGGTTTTTGTTAAGGGGGATACTTTACGAACCTTCGGAAATATCTTTTGTTCCAAGATGCAAACACAAAGGCACTCCACCTATATTATACGTTTAAAAACAGTTTTCCGCAACGTAAAAGCAAACCCCCGCCCAGGAGACGGGAGGTATATCGCTATGCCCATGTTACCAAGCCAAGTTCGTGTGGAGATTGCAGATCCTCATGGTACGGCAAGGCGCGCACAGTATAGCCGTGCAAGCCTGTCTGTTTCAAAGTCAGTGTCCCTTCAAAAAGATAAGTGCCGCCCCCGAGGTCGTCCTTATACATCATTGGGCTCACAGTCCCGTTGTGAATTTCGCCTGCTTCATCTAAGACACCGTGGTAGATTTGCACAGCGAGTTCGTGCGGGAACAGGACATCGGTACGGACAACCGCCTGCACCGTTGTCGATTCACCCACGCCGAGCTCAGAATTTTGCGCAGCAGCGGTTTTCGCAACGGTACGCTTTTCCTCAACTCGAAGGTCGTTCCAATGGTCTCGAATGTGGGTTTTCCAACGCGCTAAGGCGATGCTACGCTTCGTCTCGGATGCATTGAGTTCTTGCCAACGCCGATGTGCCGGAAAATATAACTGCTCTGCGTATTCTGACACCATCCGCTTGGTATTAAAAACAGGTGCGAGATTCTGCATCGCAGTCTTCATCCGTGCGACCCATTCATGCGGAACATCGTCAACGGCGTTACGTTGGTAAAAAAGCGGCACAATCTCGTTTTCAAGGAGATCATAGATGGCATTCGCGTGCGCTTTATTGGTGGATTTGGAATCCTCTATAACGGGGCCCGTGTCAATCGTCCACCCGCCGCCCAGATGATTTGCCTCAGCCCACCAGCCATCTGCGATGCTGAGATTCAGGACGCCGTTGGCAGCGGCTTTCATACCGCTCGTACCACTCGCTTCATTCGGGCGTAACGGGTTGTTGAGCCACACATCCACACCTTCAACGAGATAACGTCCGACACAAATATCGTAGTTTTCGATGAAGACGATTTTATGATAAAATCGCGGTTCCGCTGCGATCCGAGCGATGCGCTGGATAAGCAATTTTCCCTCATAATCATGCGGATGTGCTTTCCCCGCAAAAATCAGTTGGACCGGACGTTTCGGGTGATTGAGAATCTTATCAAGCCGGTCAACATCATGGAACAGTAAGGTCGCGCGTTTATAAGTCGCAAACCGGCGCGCAAAGCCAATGGTCAACGCCGCTGAATTGAGTATTTTCGTTGTCATGGTGTCACTCTCTTGCGGACGCTTGGAAATGCTACCGCCGAGTGCCTGTTTCTGTTCCTGTCGTTGACGAGCAAACGTAATGAGACGCTCGCGCCTTCGTTCGTGTGTTCGCCACAGTTCAGGGGCTGGAATCTGCGAGATTTGTGTCCAGACCGCTTGATTCGTGAGTTCGACGATCCAGCGGGGGCCAAGGTACCTGTCAAAAAGGCTCTGCATATCGCCAGAGACCCAAGAACGCGTGTGAATGCCGTTTGTAATGGCACCAATCGGCACTTCATGTACAGGCGTACCGGGCCAGAGGTCTTTCCACATCTCACGGGCAACCTCTCCGTGCAGTTGGCTCACGCCGTTGCACATTGCGGAGAGCCGAAGGGCAAGAAGCGCGGGGCTGAATTCACTATGCGTGTTCGACGGATTCGTTCTACCGAGACCGAGAAAGGTATCCATGGTGATGCCGAGTTCACGGTAATAACTGCTGAAGTAATGGTTGACTAAATCAGGTGGAAACCAG
>JAPPDN010000298.1 GCA_028824575.1 Candidatus Poribacteria bacterium
CCCCGTTTCAAAGATAAAGCGGTTGATGCCTTTAATATCGTTTCTAATCTCCTTTTCCATGAGAATTTCTCCTTTTGATATTGCTTGTGCAACAGTATTGCTCTAAAAATTTGAGAATTAATGTAGCATATGCCCTAAGAATTGTCAATTTGCAAATCAGAGGAATGTAATTTGCTTTTTGCATTAAAATACTGTATAGTGTATAGTTAGATATAGGCTTAATTGTTTTTAAATTGAATAATATTTCCAAAATTGACCTACTATAACCCAAGTTACCACTTGTAAATCCATGGGGGTTCCGATATTGTCAATTTGCAAATCAAATTGCAAAGGTGTGTAAATATTTTGTCAAAAATTGAAATTAGAGTAGTCATCAGGAATAGTTATCTGATAGTTCAATTTCAAACACAAGGGGAGTTTCATGAATACGAAAAACTTAGTTGCCGAATTTATCGGCACCTTCGCGCTGATTTTTATCGGTGCTGGTGCATTGGCGATCACTCAAGCGAATTTAGTAGGTGTTGCACTCGCTCACGGCTTGGTGATTGTAACGTTTGCGTATGCGTATGGACACATTTCTGGCACGCATATCAATCCGGCTGTGACGCTTGGCTTACTAATAGCCGGAGAGATTGAATTTGTCGCAGCGATCGGCTATTGGATTGTGCAATTTCTTGGCGGGATTTTGGGGGCAGTTGTGCTTAACGCCGTGCTACCGAATCCAGGCGATTTGGGTGTAACAATTTTGGCTGAAGGTGTTACGCCGGTTCAAGGACTTGTCGTTGAAATTGTGCTTACCTTTTTCCTCGTCAATACCATTTTCAATACCGCAGTGAGTGGAAAAGCAGGGAACTTCGCTGGCCTCGCAATTGGGCTCACACTGGTACTCTGTATTTTAATGGGTGGTCCATTAACACGTGCCTCTCTCAATCCGGCACGTACATTGGGACCCGCTATCGTCAGTGGGAATTATGCGGATCTCTGGCTCTACTTCGTGGGGCCGTGCATCGGTGCAATCCTTGCTGCACTTCTCTATATCGGTGTATTGAAAGACAAAGAAGAAGCATAGTCCATTTATCGCGGTCAAAAGAGAAGGCTGGCACATTTACGCGCCAGCCTTTTTCGTTTGGGTTTGTTGGTTGTGTCTTAAGATGTCGTTGTAATCGGAACTTCGGTCGGTTTCGCGGTTTCAGGTTTCGGAATAGAGAGCGTTAACACACCGTTGCTGTATTCGGCTTTGATATCGTCTGTTGCCACTTCCGATGGGAGCGTGAATCTGCGTTGGAAACTCCCATAACGGCGTTCAACTCTGCGGTAGTTTTGGGTGTCATCACCGACATTTTCCTGCCGCTTTTCGCCGCTGAGCGTCAAGAGGTTATCTTTGACAGAGACGTGGAGATCGTCTTTTGCGACACCCGGTAACTCGGCGCGGACTTCAAATGTGTCGTCTGTTTCCGAAATATCAACCGAGGGTGCCCAATTATATGTGTCTGCGTCGGTTCTTGCGCGCAGGGGGGCAAAGAACGGGCTGTAAAATTTGAATGGGTTTCTTGCTGGTCTGTGTAAAGTCAAATAAGTCATTTTTCTTCTCCTTAAGTATAAAGGCGTTATGCCTCATATATTTTTTATTCGTGTGCTATTGGACATGCCCCGTGTGCTATCTAACAGACGAGGCACGTCCGAGTCGTTAGGTTAGGAATTGACTGTAATCGGAACTTCAGTCGGTTTCGCGGCTTCCGCCTTCGGAATTCCGAGCGTCAAGACACCGTCCTTGAATTCCGCTTTGATAGCATCGGTTTCGATGTGTCTTGGCAACGTGAAACTCCTCTGGAAGCTGCCGTACCGGCGTTCAACACGGTGGTAGTTTTTGCCGTCTGTCTCTGCTTCTTGATGTTTTTCGCCTTTGATCGTGAGCAGATTGTCGGTTACAGAGACGTTGACATCGTTTTCGGATACGCCGGGAAGTTCGGCGCGGATCTCAAATCCATTTTCCGTTTCAGAAATGTCAACCGTAGGCATCCAAGAGGTTTCTTCCGTATCCGTTTCACCTGTGTGAGAGGCGAAGAGGTCGCTAAAAACCTTGTCCATCTGGCTGTGAAGATTGAACAAGTTGCGCATCGGTCTGCGTGTCGTTAAGTAAGTCATTTTTTTCTCCTTCTGAGTTTTGTTTGTGTAAATGTTAGAGGCAAGTTCTATGCCAAATATGTTGCAAGTTTTGTGCCAATTTTTTCAGAGGCAACCGACGGTGTTGCCGTTCTGTTTGCATATAGAGCAAATTCTGTGCCAAAGCAGCTTTTCATCTGTTGGCTGCCTACAGCGAGTGGAGTTTCCGGCATAGGTCTTGTGCTTACTACGTGGAGATCCCAACTATATGACACGATTCATAGAAGAATAGAGAGGCGGTATAGATTTGCCA
This sequence comes from Candidatus Poribacteria bacterium, assembly GCA_028824575.1. Taxonomy (GTDB): domain Bacteria; phylum Poribacteria; class WGA-4E; order WGA-4E; family WGA-3G; genus WGA-3G. The sequence goes on from JAPPDN010000298.1 coordinate 2,417, forward strand.
AATTGACATCACCCTTGCCACTGTGGCACTTTGGGCATGTCAAAATGGCTATGAAGGGGAAAGTGCGCTTTCAAAGCGCGTTTATGAAGAAGTTTTGTTTTCCTGAATCTGGGCGCGGATTCCGGCAACGAGTGTGTGCAACGCAACCGGGTTTTCGTTTTGGAACGGGATAACGAGGTCTGCGTATTGTTTGCAAGGTTCGGTGTAGACAGGAAAGTTAGGCAGAACATCGCGCCGGTACCAGTTGATTGCCCACTCCAGATCGCCGCCGCGCCCTGCAACATCCCGGAGCATCCGTCGCAAGACACGCTCGTGTGCATCTACATCAAGGAACAGTTTGATATCCATCAAATCACGCAAATCTTCACTCCAGAAGATAAGATGTCCTTCTACAATGATAACATCGCTCGGTTGAACACTCGTTTTTTCGTCCCCACGCTGTGCAGCGCGGGTGCCAGTGGTGGGAAAATCAATGCCATTTCGGGCACGCAGTGTCTTGATGTCTGTGATAAGGGCATCCCATAGAACAGCATCGGGGTGATTCGCGGTAATTACGCGTTCTCGCTCTGCTTCGGAGTATTCTGACCAGTCGCGGAAATAGGAATCTTGGTTTAGCACAATAGGCGAGTATTCCGCGAGGGCTTCCGCCAAAGCATTGGCAAATGTCGTTTTCCCAGAAGCGGAGCCGCCCATAATCCCAACAGTGATAGGTGTGAAATGTTCTTCTTTTTGCATGGTTTCTCCGTCTGCATTATGTTGTGGAAGTTCGGTTTTGTATGTTAGCATACTTCGGCTTGCCTGTCAAAACTATTTTGGACGTTTCCTTGTAAGAGCAACCTCCACGATAACAACACTGACTGATTGCTAATGGCTTTAGAAAAAAAGAAATTTGACTTGCATAAAAAAATGTGTTATTATATATTTTAAAGTCAGTGGTAGAGGACGCTACTGTTCAGGAAGTTTAAAGCGGATAGCGTAGTTTCCCTATTACAATGACTAAACGTTTTTTAGTGAATAACGTCTTAAGAGTATAGATTGTTTTTGAGACGTTGTGGGCACGTTTTTGGGTTGCCCGATTCGAGGAACTTGATAATGCGAACGCTTGAACGCAATACTATCGCAATACGGATAACCGGTGTAGGGATCGTTCATAACAACGCTCTTGACGCTTGGGCATTGTTTGCGCCGCTTGCAAGCAGCAGTTTGCTGTTAAAAGGCGCGTTGGCGTTTTATCTGTATCTGTACTTATATTGGTACGGCAACGATAGGTGGTGAAAGTTCGTAGGTAATGTCTCAGTTGTATGATTAACCGATTCCAGTGTCACCACCCAGCGTTGAAGATAAATTCGATGTTGGGTTATTTTTTTTAACCGAATTTGATTTGGGACAGATAGAGTTTTTCTGGGAGGTAGTTGAAAAGGATGGTAATCGTTACCAAGACCGATGCAACACAATCAGATATTGATGCTGTTGTAAAACGGATCGAAAGTGTTGGGTTGAAAGCACAGATCTCGACCGGCGAACGGCACACGGTCATCGGTGTCATAGGAGATAAAACATTGCTTGGTGATATTCCGATAGAGTCAATGTCCGGTGTTGAGCGAACGATGCCGATTACGGCACCGTTCAAGTTGGCGAGCCGCGAATTTCGGGAAGAACCGACAGTGATTGCAGTGAATGGCACAAAGATTGGTGGAAAGCAGTTGCCTGTTATCGCGGGTCCGTGTGCAGTAGAGAGTACAGAGCAAATTGTGACCATTGCTGAGTTGGTTCAAAAAGCGGGCGCGAGTTTCATCAGAGGCGGTGCGTTTAAGCCGAGAACGGGGCCTTATAGTTTCCAAGGCTACGGTGAAAGTGCTCTCAAGATGCTAAAAGCAGCGAAAGACGAAACGGGACTCGGTATCGTCACTGAAGTTATGACACCACACGAGGTGGAACTCGTCGGGGAATACACAGATATGTTCCAACTCGGCACTCGGAACATGACAAATTTTTACCTGTTACGTGAGGTCGGCCGCGCGCAGAAACCGGTAATCCTCAAGCGCGGGATGTCCGCGACAATCGAAGAATGGCTGCTTGCTGCCGAATATATTCTCGCAGAAGGAAACCCAGATGTTATCCTATGCGAACGTGGTATTCGTACGTTTGAAACCCATACACGTAACACACTTGACCTGAACGCGGTACCCGTCGTTCACGAATTGAGCCACCTTCCAATTGTCGTTGACCCAAGCCACGGCACCGGTATTCGGAGTTTGGTGTGTGATATGACGAAGGCATCTGTGGCTGCAGGCGCCGATGGACTGTTACTTGAGGTACATCATGATCCTGATCATTCAATGACAGGAGATGGGGCACAATCGTTGTTCCCAGATCAATTTGAGACGCTCATGCAGGAACTGAAACCTATTGCGATCGCTGTCGGTCGTGAAATGTAAAGAATAGTTGTCAGTTTTCAGTACTCAGTTTTCAGTTAAGAGGCAACTTGTGGCGGTTACAAATTGTGTCACTGCCACAGGATATTAACTGGCATCTGACAACTGGTTACTTACGTCTCTATTCTGGTGGAAAG
>JAPPDN010000039.1 GCA_028824575.1 Candidatus Poribacteria bacterium
GGTCTTTGCATAACAACCGTATCACGTTGACTTTCCGTAAATGGAATCCCAAGACACGTAAATGGCAGTTTGATAGGATACCTTATACTTTTCATAAACACCGTCAATGGCACGGAACGATTAGCACTCTCACTATTAAGCGTGATAGTTGTGGACGCTATTGGGTTTGCATAACAACGGACTTCAGAGATTTTAGACCGCTGCCGACAACGGGTAAAAGCGTTGGGGCAGACTTCGGCATGAAAGACGCATATTTGACGCTGAGCACGGGTGAAAAGATACAACACCCACAACCTTTGAAACACTCCTTGAACGAACTCCGGTCTCTCAACAAAAGCCTTTCTCGAAAGGTAAAAGGTTCTAACGGTTGGTGGCAGTGTGTGCGACAACTCGCAAGACTCTATCGGAAAATCACTAACCAACGCAAAGACTTTCATTGGCAACTCGCCAGCGAACTTTGCGAGAAGTTTGATACGATTGTCATTGAGACGCTGAACCTTGATGGCATGAAACGCTTGTGGGGCCGTAAAGTCTCTGACCTTGGATTCTACCAATTCGTTGAGATATTGAAGTATAAGTGTCAAAAACATAAGCGTGATTTCCTTGAAGTCGGTCAGTGGACAACTACCACGAAACCGTGTAGCGATTGCGGATTTCACAACGAAAATCTAACATTGAACGATAGGCAGTGGAGATGTCCCGAATGCGGTTCCCACCACGACAGAGACATCAACGCTGCGGTAAATATATTGCGGGCAGGGATAGCCGTCACTTGACGATATGCCTGTAGAATCCTACAGGGAACCGCCCGCGGGTGGAGACGGATTAAGACGGTCACCTCTATGAGAAAACCGCACTGTCTACGAAGCCGAAGCCCACGCCTTCAGGCGTTGGGTGCTATCACTCACTCCTATGAACAAGGCGAGGTGGTGCTAACGTGAAAAATCTTGAAGCGATCGCCGATGTGCAGTCTGGGAAAAATCCAGTTGCCAATGCGGCATGGTGGGGATTCAACCCAGAGGACGCGACAGAGACCCTACAGGCAGCGATTAACTCCGGCGCGAAACGGGTCGTTGTTCCCAATATGCGCGCCGATTGGATCATTCGCCCCATCAAACTTACCGGGAATCAAGAGTTAATTTTTGAACCCGGGACAGTCGTTTCTGCAAAACGGGGTGAATATCGTGGCGGAGGCGACTCACTGTTCACCGCCCAAGATGTCGAAAATCTCACGATCCGTGGATACGGCGCAACTTTCCGTATGTGGAAACAGGATTATATATCAGGGCTTGTGCTTGAACAACTCGACTGGCACCGCTGGTATGGACAGTACTCAAAAGCGGAATGGCGGATGACACTATCAATCCGAGGCAGTAAAAATGTAAACGTCTCAGGTCTGACGCTTAAAGATAGTGGCGGCGACGGTATCTACGTTGATGGTGGTAAGCAACGGCGAGCCTCTGAAGATGTGGTACTCCGAGACATCGTCTGCGACAACCATTACCGACAAGGCATCAGCGTTATCAGTGCCGAAAACCTAACAGTTGAGAACTGCGAATTTTCAAACACATGGGGAACCCCACCGGCATCGGGCGTAGACATCGAACCTGACAAAAGCGATCAACGGATAAAAAATGTAGTGTTTTCTGGATGCAAGTTTGTCGATAACGTCGGGGACGGCATTGAAGTGTTCTTAGCACATACATCCAGCGAATCTGAGGACGTGACGCTCCGCTTTGAAAATTGCCACGTGAGTAGTCAGCACGGAACAGGTATCCGTGTAACGAAAATTGGAGACGATGGACCAGGGGGCAGCATCGAATTCGATAACTGCACAGTTGACGGTACTGTCGGTTACGGCATTAAGGTTCAAGAAAAGTCTTTGAAAGGCGCACGCGTAACCTTTACGAATTGTAATGTGATCAATGCTGCCAACGATCCGCAGTTCGGCGGCGAATCGTCCCCGATTTCATTATCTTTACCGCAACCGGACATAGTTCGGACAATGGGCGGCATCGACTTCATCAACTGTTTCATTGAAGACAACCGCGACCGTGGCGCTATCGAATTCACTCAACCGAAGAGCGATTACTCGCTTCACGACATCACAGGAACAATAACAGTTTTGAATCCAAAGAGTGTTCGTGCCGAATTAGGTAAAGACAACGAAAAACTTGCGCTGATTGTCAGAGAATATAATAAATAGGACGCGAATCTACCTCCTATCTGGGATCGAGAAATATGTCAAAAGCACAAGCCTTGCCCACTGACCCCTTATCTCCTGATACCTTGAATGCTGTTTTGGACGATTTCTACCAAAACGGTGTGACGATTGTCCGAAATGTACTCTCACGCGAAACGTGTGAACGCATTGTTGCGCGCGTTGACGAAATTTTCGCTGAACCCTACTTCGTGCAAATGCGGAATGTCAAAGGCTCACGGCAAGACGGCAAAGATCCGATCGTGGTACACCGTCTTTTTGAATGCGACCTCATGTTCCGAGACCTGCTCGTGCGTGAGCCGATTATCAGCATCGCCGAAACTGTGCTTGGTGAGCATTGCCATTGTATTGCTCAAGGGTGTATCCTTAACCGAAAAGATTTGGGCATCAACCGGTTTCACATTGACGATGGTGTAGAATTCCCAATCACACCCGAAATGGACCGGCACGATCCGAGGCTGCGGATGCCAGTGCTGCGTATGTCCGTCCAAATCGCACTCACCGATCAGGACGAAGTCAAATACGGGCCGTCTCAATTCGTCCCCGGTAGCCACTATTCTGGACGGCAACCTGATGACCCGGAGCATCCAATGTTTGAGGATAAGGGCCCGGTTTCGCTCCTCATGAAAGCCGGAGATCTCTATCTGCTCAACGGGCAGACGTGGCACCGCGGCGCACCGAACCAGACCGATCGGGTGCGTTACCTGTTCCACCAAGTCTATGGACAACGCTTCGTTGCCCAACGGTTCTGGCCCTACCTCAACTACCGTATGCCGGATTACGTCTTGGAAGGTGCTGATGAACGTCTGCTCCGCGTCCTCGGCAAACACCCTGAAATGGCGTATGGATAAGGTATCAATCCTACACGACAAATGATTTTTTATGGCACGAAGACTGCGTTTGACGGTATACTATATGGAGATGTTAATTTATGGCTTATGTTGATAAAGTTAAGGAAGAAATTGGCTGGTTGAAGGTGGTCTTCGCTATTTTAATTGCCGCGGACATTTCCTTAGTCGCCTGGTTGGCTCAGAACCACCGAAAAGCCGATCCGTTTCTTGTTGTAGCAGGTGTAATCGGCGCATTTTTAGTTACATTTGTAATTGTTTGGATTAACAACGTTGCATATCGAAAAATTAATGATTTGGAGGAATTGTAATGGAATGGGCACCAATTCTTGCATTTGCAGTGTTTCTTGTCGGGATCGGTATAGTCGCAGGAACTGCTATAAGAAACGCTTATAAAGATTAGTTTTCGTCTATCTTTTGATCCATCGGAGGACTTGTAATAGTTGCAGGAACTGCTATAAGAAACGCTTATAAAGATTAACAGACTGTCAACTTTTGATTCGTCGAACCAATAAATATATCTATAGGCAACGTTACCATTTTATGATTGTCAAATTGCGTTAAAGGATAGAGACAATTATGGATAACTATGCGAAGTTGACTTTAGGACGTGGTTTGTATCATATTACAAATTCATTGATGAGTATTATGTGTGTACTTATGTGTATAACAGGTTGTGGAAAGGCACGGAGTGTCACATCCACCACCGAGAAGATAGAATGGGGTTACGCAGCGGAAAACGGACCGGATGTTTGGGCGCAGCTCAGTCCGGAATATTTCCTTTGCGCTGAAGGGAAACATCAATCGCCAATTGATCTTGTGAACCCCACGCCAGCAGAACTGCCCCCTATTCCGTATGACTACCGCCCAACAAGTATGAACATCCGCAACACTGGCCATACAATTGAAGTCGCATGCCCAGAAGGGAGCTGGATTGAGGTTGATGGCACGCGGTACCAGCTGCTCCAATTCCATTTCCATGCACCGAGTGAACATACGGTGGTAGGTAAACCCTTTGAAATGGAGGCTCACTTCGTTCATAAAAGCGAGGATGGCACGTTGGCAGTCGTTGGATTGCTAATTGAGAGCGGTCGTCACAATTTCGCATTTGACCCTATCTGGTCCCATCTACCCGCAGTCCCAGGTGAAACGCAACGGATTGAGAACGTTACTGAGGACGGCAGCTTGATCGTTGATCCTCGTTTTATGTGCTCACCAAATGACCAGATAACCGACGAATCACCCTCGCGTTTTTCGGACTACTATTGTTACGACGGTTCATTGACGACCCCACCTTGTTCAGAAAGTGTCAAGTGGATTGTGCTGACAACTCCCATCGAGATGTCTGAAGCACAAATCGCGGCATTTAAAGCGATTATCCATGATAACAACCGACCGGTACAACCCTTGAATGGACGAAAACTGTTGGTGAATGTTGGGGCGAACGAATAAGATTGACAAAGCGATCCGGTTAGGAGATAATATCTCATTAGGTGACAGAATTGAGGCTCTAATAAAACATCCTTCAAACCTGCAATAATGAACTTTGAATGGGACGAACACAAGAATCAAGAATGTATTCAAAAGCGTGGAATTAGTTTCAAACACGCTGCCCGCGTTTTTGATGACCCTCATCGGATAGAGCGCGTAGATATTCGATACGACTATGGCGAAGAAAGAATCGTTGTCCTTGGTCGGAGTGTTGGTCGTATCTTGTATGTGGTTTATACTTGGCGTGGTAACGCACGCCGCATCATTTCAGCAAGAAAGGCAACTAAGGATGAAAGACAAATCTACTTTAGTCAAATATACCCGTGAAGAACTGGAGCGCGTTCCCGATGAAACCGATTGGAAGAAAGTTGATACAATGACCGATGAGGAAGTTTACCAGGACGCGTGCAATGATAGAGA